>JAYTQI010000418.1:0-7069 GCA_043746825.1 Hyphomicrobium sp.
GAGCCCGCGCGCGCGCCGGAAGCGGCGACCGGGGTATATGCCAAGGGTCTGGCGGTTGCGCAGAAACACATGGTGGTTGCCGCGAACCCTATCGCAGCGGAAGCGGGCCGTGAAATTTTGCGTAGCGGAGGATCAGCCGTTGATGCCGCGATTGCAACGCAGCTCGTGTTGGGTCTGATCGAGCCGCAATCTTCGGGTCTCGGTGGCGGGGCGTTTATCGTGCATTGGGATCAGGCGTCAAAAACCGTGACCACTTACGATGGCCGCGAGACGGCACCGGCCGCCGCCAAGCCAGATCGTTTCTTGAGCGGCGGGCAGCCGATGACCTTCGACGCGGCAGTGCGCTCAGGCCTCAGCGTCGGCGTGCCGGGGGTGATGCGGGTTCTGGAACTCGCCTACAAGCGAGCCGGCAAATTGGCGTGGGCCAAGCTGTTTGAACCCGCGATCAAACTTAGTGAGAATGGATTTCCAGTTCCCGCGCGTTTAAGCGCCTTGCTGGCCGTCGATAGGGGTGAGAACTTTTCGCCCGCTGCACGCAGTTATTTTTTTGATGCCGCGGGTGCGGCGCACCCTGCCGGCTACAGTCTCAAAAACCCCGAGTATGCGGCGACGCTCAAGATACTGGCCGAGAAAGGTGCGGGCGCGTTCTACGAGGGCGCGATTGCGGACGCAATTGTGGCAGCCGCTGCCACTGCGCCCATCGCCAAGGGCGACATGACGAACGCCGATCTCGCCAGCTACCAGGCCAAGGAGCGCGCGGCTGTGTGCGGCAGCTATCGCGGACACAAGATTTGCGGCATGGGCCCGCCGTCGTCGGGCGCGCTGACGATTGCGCAAACCCTGAAATTGATTGAGCCAATGCCACAAGTGCAAGGTACAGGGAACGCGATGACCGCAGCAGCGCTGCACACGATCGCAGAGGCCGAGAAGTTGGCCTATGCGGATCGCGGCAAGTATCTCGCTGACCCGGAGTTTGTGGCCATTCCCACAGGCCTGCTCGATGACGGATATTTAGCTGAGCGCCGCAAACTCATCGATCCCGCGCACGCCATGCCAAAACCAGCAGCTGGTGTTCCGCCGGGCGTTGAGAAACGTGCGTTTGGACTGGATACGACTCACGAGGCAGCGGGCACCAGCCATTTCTCAATTGTTGACGACGACGGCAACGCCGTCGCGATGACATCGACAGTTGAAAGCGCGTTTGGCTCGCACTTGTGGGCGGGCGGGTTTTTGCTCAACAACCAAATGACGGATTTTTCCTTCCGCCCCGTCGATGGCGCTGGGGTGAAAGTCGCCAACGCCATTGAGCCGGGCAAGCGGCCGCGCAGTTCGATGGCACCGACAATTGTGTTCGACGCCTCGGGAAATCTCGAAGTGGTGACGGGTTCGCCCGGCGGCAGCCGGATCATCTTGTTCGTGATCAAGGCGCTGGTTGCGATGTTGGATTGGGGCTACGACCCCCAAGTGGCGGCGGCGCTGGTCAACTTCGGCTCGGAGGGTGGGCCGTTTGTGTTTGATTATAAATTCGAGGCGTTGTGGCCAGCACTGAAGTTGAAAACCTATGGCCACGCGGTGGCCTTTGAGCCCATGGCGTCGGGCGTGCATACGATTTTGCGGCGCGGCGGGCATCTTGAAGGCGGCGCCGATCCCCGCCGCGAAGGCGTGGCATTGGGGGATTGATGATGTTGTCGCAAAATCGCGAGTTGAGAATCCCCGGACAAAGCATCGTGCCGTGCGTGATGCGAAGGTCCGGAGTCACGCCGCTGATGGGGCGCGCTGACAGACCGTCTTTCATAACAACGGACGTGATCCCGGCTCTGCGCGTGCCCCTTGGGCAACGCTTCGGCCGGGAATGCACACTTGAGGCGGATTGAATTTGTGGCGAAGAAAATCATTATCGTCATTGGCGCTGGCGTGCTGGGTTTGTGGCAGGCTTTGCGGCTAGCGCAGGCTGGCCACAAAGTGCGCGTGATCGAGGCGAGCGCGGAGCCGTTTCAGCTAAGTGCCAGCCGCTGGGCGGGGGCAATGATCGCGCCAGAATGCGAGGCGGAATCAGCGCCCGCACTTGTGCGCGATTTGGGGCGCAAGAGTCTCGCAGCGTGGCGCGCGGTGGTGCCGGGCATCGTTGAGAATGGCACGCTGGTTGTGGTTCCGCCCCGCGATCAAGGGGAACTGACGAGGTTTGCGCGCGTCACCGAAGGCCACGACAGGATTGGGCCAGATGCGATTGCAAAGCTGGAGCCAGATCTCGCGGGCCGCTTTGACGCCGCGCTGTTTTACAAATCCGAAGCTCATATGGATGCGGCGGCTGCGCTGGTCTCATTGCTGGAGGCGGTATGTGCTGCGGGCGTTGAGGTTGTGTTCGGCAAGCGCTGGGATATTCGCGCTAGTGACGGCATCACCATCGATTGCCGGGGTTATGCGGCGCGCGGTGATCTCAAAGAGCTGCGCGGTGTGCGTGGCGAGCGGATTATTGTGAACACAAAAGACATAACTCTGTCGCGTCCTATCCGGCTCATTCATCCGCGCCAGCCGATCTATGCTGTGCCGCAGGGCGATGGGCGTTTCGTGATTGGCGCAACGGTGATCGAGCGCGAGGATGATGGCCCGATGACCGTGCGCTCAGCGTTGGAATTGTTAGGCTCAGCTTATGCGCTGCATCCAGCTTTTGGCGAAGCCGCAATTCTCGATATGGGTGCGGGTGTGCGGCCCGCTTTTCCCGACAACGTGCCGCGCGCGCTTATCTGCGAGGGCGGCCGCCTGATCCACGTCAACGGTGCGTACCGGCATGGGTTTTTGTTGGCGCCCGCGTTGGCGGATGCGGTGGCGGGGTATGTGGAGCGGGGGGAGCAGCATGAGCTGGTGGGGTGAAAAATTTTGGCGAAGTGCGATTTCAAAAACCATAGAATCTAAGTCTTGATGAGAGTGAGCACATCTTGACCAAGACTTTTCAAATCTTCGCGGACTATCACCAGTTCTACATTCAGGACGACGATAGATCCTTTGGCGATCTTTCGAAAGCTTGGACCAAAGAGGCAAGTGAGCGGATGCTTGCATTGGCTCCGCATGTCGTCGGGGTAGGCACTTGGCGAAATTCGAAAGTCTCAGTGTCGATCAATATTTCCGAGAAACGGCCTGACGTTTCTGGAATCGCATTCGACGTTATCAACGAATGCACCATTCAAATCGATACGGGCCGATTGGTCCTAGCTGGCTGCACAGACTACTTTCCAGACGCCGAGCGTTTCCAATTGGTGCCAGGGCCATATAACGTGCTTATCGGTTACAAGGGTTTGCGCACTATCTCAAAAAATGGCTTGGATGGTGACGACAGCTACCATCTTTATCTTTGGTCAGGAGCGCCGACGTAGGCCTCGATAGCTAGGATCGTCGCAAAGCAATTGGAAACTATCTCGGAACGATCCTCCCGACCACGACCCCTCTGAAACTTCGAAGCGTCGCTTGGCTACGCCGAAACCGGGGAGGGGGGGCTCTGCACCTGATGTTCGAATTATATCGAAACGCCTCTAACGCTTCCAGGGCAGGCCTGCGTCTGAGATAACCTCCAAGATCGCGTCCTCGTGATACCAGCACGCGCCACACGCGGTTGGGGGCAGGCGAACCGGTGCGGACAGGACTTGGGGTTTGGCTTCGTCACGGCGGGGCGACAAAGTTGCGCGATACTTGCTCTGGAAGGCATATATTTTTGCCGATTGTGGCTGTGATTTCAGTGTCATTCCTCGTCCTTCCCATTGAATTTGCGCACTGGCGCGAAGCCGGGAGTGGACTGCTGATTCTACCGCTTTTTCCGGTAGATGCCTAATTCATTATCCACAACTGCCTAAATTATAGGCATGCTTGCTTTTGCATCTTTGGCTAACATTGCCTGGGCAGACAACGCACAACATCGGGTCAAGTTCCTCACCACTGGCTTGGGTGCACATGCGTTTCAACCAAATGTGACCGGGAGATCCCGGAACTTTAAAGGACGTCGCGTCATCAACACAGGAGACCGTCAATGACGAAGTATAGACTGGAATACATCTGGCTCGATGGCTACACGCCGGTGCCGAATTTGCGCGGCAAGACGCAGATCAAAGACTACAGCGCGTTTCCTGATCTTGAGCATCTGCCGCTTTGGGGATTTGACGGCAGTTCGACGATGCAAGCTGAAGGCAAGAGTTCGGACTGTGTGCTGAAGCCTGTCCGGGTTTTTCCGGATAGCGAACGCAAAAACGGCGTACTCGTGATGTGCGAAGTCATGATGCCGGATGGCAAGACACCGCATCCCTCGAACATGCGCGCGACCATTCTCGACGATGAAGGCGCCTGGTTTGGATTTGAACAGGAATACTTCTTCTACAAAGACGGCCGCCCGCTCGGCTTCCCCACAACTGGTTATCCTGCACCCCAGGGTCCGTATTACACGGGCGTCGGCTATAACCAAGTTGGCGACGTCGCGCGTAAGATCGTCGAAGAGCATCTCGATATTTGTTTGAATGCTGGCATCAACCACGAGGGCATCAATGCCGAAGTGGCCAAGGGCCAGTGGGAATTCCAAATATTCGGCAAGGGTTCGAAACGGGCCGCTGACGAGATGTGGATGGCGCGCTACCTCTTGCAGCGTCTGACTGAAAAGTACGGCATCGACATTGAGTATCACTGCAAGCCCCTCGGCGCCACCGACTGGAACGGCTCAGGCATGCACGCCAACTTCTCCACGACCTACTTGCGCGAGGTGGGCGGCAAAGATTACTTTGAGAAGTTGATGGCCGCCTTTGACACCCACAAGTTGGAGCATATTGCGGTTTATGGCCCGGACAACCACATGCGTTTAACCGGTCTCCACGAGACCCAATCGATCGACAAGTTCAGCTACGGCATTGCTGACCGCGGCGCTTCGGTGCGCGTGCCGCACTCCTTCGCGAACAATGGCTATAAAGGCTATCTGGAAGACCGCCGCCCGAACTCGCAGGGCGACCCATACCAGATTGCATCGCAGATCTTGAAGACGATTGCGACGGTGCCAACAGCTGCCAAAGCTGCCGCAGCTGCGTAAGACAGCAGCTTGAGGAGATTGTCACGGCGCCGGCCGAGAAGCTGGCGCCGTGATTTTTTTGAACTGTCATCCCGGCTGGAGCTGCGGCGCGAAGCGCTGGCGCGCAGAGCAGTGACCCAGAAAACCAAAAAAGAAAATTGCCGGGTCACGGGCTTTCAAAAAACGTTCTCGCACGATTTCTACGCCCGGGTATGACACGTGCGCTAATGCCCCGCGACTTTCGCGGGCTCTGCTTTTGGGTCAGCCTCGGGCATCTTCGCATGCCCCTTGCCATGATCACCAGCAATCCGGTCTGAAAGGGCCAGCAGCACGCTCGAGACCACAAACACGACGTGGATGATAATCAGCCATTGCAGTTCGCGGTCGCTGACTTTGCCGATCGACATGAACTGCTTGAGCAGCTGGATTGCGGAAATCGCAACAATTGATGACAGCAATTTCAATTTCAACGCCGTGAAATCTATTGTGCCCATCCACTCGGGCCAGTCGGCATGACTCGTATGATCGACGCGCGAGACGAAGTTCTCGTAGCCCGAAAAGATCACAATGATGAGAAGCGAGCCGGTCAGCACGAGATCGACAAGCGAGAGGATGCCGACGATGATATCGGCTTCGCTCATGGAGAAGGCGCCCATGCCGAGGTGAAACAGTTCCTCCAAAAATTTGATGAGCAGGATGACCAGTGCGAGCGCGAGGCCCAGAAAGAACGGTGCCAATAGCCAGCGCGATGCAAACAGAAGACGTTCAGCTAATGCTTCAACTTGTTTTGGAAATGATTTCTCAGCCATGCCGTTGTTCGCCCCGCTTAATGTGAAGTGCTGTTGGCAGCCCTTATCGCATCTGGCGCGCAGACATCAACCCTCGGACTAAGGTGTTGGGGCCCTAGCCCTGCGGCTTCGGCAGCAATGCAGATGAGCGGTTTTTGGCGCGGCTCAAAAGCGCGGCGCGCCTTGCGGCTACTTGCAGTTGCCCTGCGAGATAACGGCGGCAACTGGGTAGAAAGATCGGGCAATTGAAAACCGGGCGGCTTTGAGTGATGGCCAGCTGTTCTGGCCCGCCAAGTTTTTGTGGCGCCATCATCGCAAAGGCTTGGCCTGCGGGCGCGTGTGAAGCTGGCGATGAAGCCGGAAGAGGCTGTTGTGCAGCCGCAATCTTCGGGTCTTCCGGCTCCGGCACATTGTTCAGCCACTGGTTCTGATCTTTGATCTGCGCAGTGTTGCCGTTGCAGGCTGTGATTGGTCCGCTGAGAACTGCCTTTTCTGTGTCTTCAAAAGTGTAACGGCCATCGCAGACATTGACACGAACCGCATGCTTGGTTTTCTCAAAGGCGTCATAACCTTCTTTGAGGTTGGCCCAAAACGCGGCCCATGGGCTGTTCAATTGCGCCAGCATGTTGGCGGCAGTCATGCGGAACGGGAAGACGTGAACGGGAACGTGATACTGGCCACTGGCGATGGCGGAAGATGCCAGTTCGTGCAGCTCATCCATCACGGGATTGGTCATGGCGTAGCAACCGACCGACGAGCAGCCGCCATGTACCAGAATGCTATCGCCGGTGCGGCCGAGCGATTGGTCGTAGATATTGGGAAAGCCAAGGTTGAAGGATTTCGGCCAGCGCCCGGCATGATGAAGCTGCGGGTAGGACAGGGTGTAGAAGCCTTCAGGGGCCTGCTTATCGCCGCTCTTTAGCTTCGGCCCGGTCGTGCCCGACCATTGGCAGATCGGATAGGTCGCGAACAGCACGAAGGCGCCGGCCTTCATTTTCCAAATCTCAAGCTCGGACTCGGATTTGAAAACCCGGATCAGCATGGGCGAGGCCAGCGTGACGCCTTTGTCTCTTAGCCGTTCATTCAAAAGCGAAATATTGGGCGTGCCAGGCAACGGCAGGGCGCCCTCTGCCGCAGAGCGCTGGCGCTCAATGCGATCTGGAGCAACGTCCTTGAGCTCGATGGAAATTGCAGATGCGGGTCCAGCGGCTGAACACAGCCCGAAAAGCGCTAATGCACAAAT
>JAYTQI010000419.1:0-7051 GCA_043746825.1 Hyphomicrobium sp.
CGGAAGGCGCTTGAGAGATGCTGCTCCCGGCCCCACGAGGCGCGGCTGGCCCAGAATCCGGCATCGAACACCATCGCATTGGCGCCCATGGCATTGAGACTTGAGAGCTGTTTGCCGCGCGCAACCATCGCCAACAACGTTTTGAGACGCGGTGAGCGCTTGGCAAGTTCCACAAAGCGATCACGCTCTGAGCCAACAGCCGAACCAATTCCCGCAACCACGTTCGCGATGTAACCGAACTGCTGCAAAATCGCATTGTTTGGAATCGCGCGCATACGCGCTGGATCGCCGCGATCAGCGGCGCTGGCACCATCCATCTGGCGTTTGACGGGCCTGGAACCGGTCTTGAACAACAGGTTTGGACCAAAGGCGCCGAGGACCGCGCGGTAGCCCGGATGCGCAAACAGCTCCTGCTGGTATTCTTTGAGCCGCAGCAGAAAATCGAGGCTGAAGTTCTGATTATCATAAAACGGATCGTGGGTTTCGGCAGGAGATTCACCATCCATGATAACAGTTGCCAGCACGCGCGTGGTGAGCTCGCGATTGGCAAAATATAAATATCCATCACCACCCTGCCAGCTCGTCTCATGCTTGACGGCTTGGCCGTTGCGCGCAAAGCGCAGCCGAGCCTCATCCGAGAAGACATAGTGCAGCCGGGTTTTCAGATCACTTGGATGGGTGCCACGGCCCATGCTCTCGCCGTGAGTAGAGTAGAGCAGGAATTCCGCGCCCGGCACACCCTTGGTTTTTAACAGCTCTGCAATGCCATGATGCAAACGCTCAATGGCGAGCGTTGCCGAGATTTGGCCGATAAAACGCCCTGCGTCCGAAAAGCCCGTCTGCACAGCCAAACGGCCGCGGCCTTTGACGTAGTCGCGGTAGGCTTCCTCATCCAGCAGACGCTCGACAAGGCGCGTGCCGGTCTCAAGACCTGACGGCGTCTCGAACAGCGGCGAAATATCGACGATATCGTCAACGCCGAAAAGTTTGGCGAAGAACACAGCAATTAGAATGGTTGCCGGGCTCTCGCACTCGGCAATCAAATAGCGGATGGGCGTTTCGCGATCGACGTGCTTGCGGATTTGCGCCACAAGCGCGAACTGCCGGATAGCGGTTGCCGTCTCCAGCTCAAGGCTCTCGAAATTGACGGTCTCCGGCGTAGCCGACTTGATCATCTCGACGATGCGCGCCAACGCCTGACGCTCGGTCAAGTCCTTGGTCCACGGCTCATGCACGTAAGCGCGGAAGGCGTTGTTGACCTGCACGGCATTGACGCGGACGTGAATGTGCGAGGTCCCAAGGCCCGTGGCTTCCAGCAGCCCGCGCAATGATGCGATGGCGCGCTTGTATTGCGGCTGCTCCGCCGCGTCTATGAGCTGATCGAGGAGGCTGGTTAAAGGCTCGATCGAGAGAAGATTATAGCCCTCAGATTGCGTGATCGCGTTGGCGGCGTGCGCCAGTTTACCTTCGCCCGCAACGACCGGCCCAAGCGCTTTGATCCGCTCTTCTACGGCTGCAATTGCAAGATCGAGCTTGCCGGTGAGCTGGCGCGAGACGCGGCTGATTTGTTCGCTGTCGCCGATCTTGTGCTTGAGGGCAAAGAAGCGCTCGCGGATATCATTGAGTGACGCGCGCTTTTCCTGCAGCTTCAAGAGAAACGAGTAGTTCCACTTGATGTCGTTGCGGCCATCGAGGTCATAGCCGACCCATGACGCGACGGTGCCAAGCTTCGGGCGCAATTTATAAGCCGCATCACCAAACTTTCCAGCGGCAACACTGAAGAAACTCTGCAGCAACTCTTCATAGGACGTGCGCAAATTCTGGATACAGGCCTGGACTTGATTATGTTCATATTCAAGATTGATCGGCGCGTCGGGGCGCTGCGGAAGGCCAATCACGGTATCGGCCGAAGGATTATCCGAAAACGCAATCTCGATCATGCGCTTCGACAATGCGGCGGACAAACCAAATGTCGGATGCGCCGTGAAAACGATGCCGGAGCGTGCCCGAGACCAGCGCGCGTCAAACGCTTCCAGTGTTTTTGCTTCACTGGCTGTCGCTGTGACGAATTCGGTGAAATCCTTGATCGTCGTGCCCTGATCTTTGAAGCCAGCACGCTCGCGCAGGCTGCGGGCCCGGCGCACACAGGCACGGTCCATCAGGCGGCCAGCTAGCCCTGTCATTTCTTCAAACGTGACGTCGTTGTTCTCGAGCCGGCGCGATAAACCGAACGCCAGGTTCGCGATGGGATTGAGCTGCGGTTCTTCAGGGATGCGGGTTCTGAGCGCGCGCAACTCCTCGCGCAACGCAACCTCGTCGAGCTTACCTGATGGTTTCGTCGTGACTTTATCCTGCATACCCAAATCCTCCTGGCTCTCGTTTATTTGTTTGAGAGTCCGTCAATCAAGTTCGGGCCCGGACGCATGATGGCTGCCCGGCAGTACCCTTCCGGCAGCGCTCATTGTGAAGCGCCGCCGGATGGGGAACGTATGGATAGCCTTAGGCGGCCTTCTTGGATTTGCCCAAAACCGAGGCAACAGTCGAGCCCATCTCGGAAGGTGTTGGCGCAATGATGACACCGCAACCTGCCAGAATATCGACCTTCTCGGCCGCCGACTCACCAAACGCCGAGACGATCGCGCCCGCGTGCCCCATGCGGCGGCCCTTCGGGGCCGACAGACCGGCGATGTAGGCAACGACTGGCTTTTTCATGTGCGCTTTCGACCAGATGCCAGCTTCCGCTTCCTGCGGCCCGCCAATTTCGCCAATCATCAACACGGCGTCGGTGCCGGGATCGTTCTCGAAGTGCTCGAGGATATCACGGTGCGACGAGCCGTTGATGGGATCACCGCCGATGCCAACAGACGTCGAGACGCCGATGCCAAGTATTTTGAGCTGCTCAGCCGCTTCGTAGCCAAGTGTGCCTGAGCGGCCAACGATGCCAACGCGGCCAGGCAAATAGATGTGGCCGGGCATAATGCCGAGCATAGCTTTGCCTGGCGAGATGGTGCCGGCGCAGTTCGGGCCGGTTAAAATCATACGGTTCTCTCTTTTGTAACGCCGCATGTAGCGCTTGACGCGGATCATGTCTTGAGCCGGGATGCCGTCGGTGATGCAAACGCAGTATTTGATGCCAGCATCTGCCGCTTCCATGATCGCATCGGCCGCAAAGGGCGGCGGCACGAACACGATGGAGGCTTCAGCGCCTGCTTCCTGCACAGCGCCCTTGACGGTGTTGAACACCGGCCGGCCGAGATGGGTTGAACCGCCTTTGCCTGGAGTCACGCCGCCAACAACGTTGGAGCCGTAGTCGATCATTTCCTGGGCGTGGAAGGTGCCGATGCGCCCGGTAAAGCCCTGGATCAGAATCGGGGTATTTTCGTTAATGAAAATTGCCATTGTGCTCTCTCCCCGATTACGCGGATTTTTTAGCAGCAGCGACGGCCTTGGCCGCAGCTTCTGCCAGCGTTTCAGCGCTGATGACTGTGAGACCGCTTTGATCGATGATCTTGCGGCCCTCTTCGACGTTGGTTCCTGCCAATCGTACAATCACCGGCATCGTGATCTTCAATTCGCGGATGGCATCGACAACGCCCTTGGCAACCCAATCGCAGCGGTTGATACCAGCGAAAACGTTGACCAGAATAGCCTTGACGTTTTTATCGCGCAGCACCGCTTTGAACGATTTGGTGACACGTTCAGGCGATGCGCCGCCCCCGATGTCGAGGAAGTTGGCAGGCTCACCACCAGCAAGTTTAATCATATCAAGCGTTGCCATTGCGAGACCGGCGCCGTTGACGACGCAGCCAATATCGCCATCAAGACCGACGTAGGCGAGGCCGCGATCAGAGGCGTAGGTTTCGCGCGGGTCTTCCTGGCTCTTGTCGCGCAGCTCAGCGATTTGCGGGCGGCGGAACAGAGCGTTTTCGTCGAAACTCATCTTGGCATCGAGCGCCAGGACCGTCTTTTCCTTGGTGATGACGAGCGGGTTGATTTCAACCATCGTGGCGTCGAGATCACGGAAGGCGCGATAGCAGCCCATGATGGCCGGAACCAAACGATTAACGATGTCGGCATCAACGCCAAGGCCAAATGCGATTTCACGGGCCTGGAACTGCTGCATACCAACCGCCGGGTCAACGCTGACGCGGATGATGGTGTCGGGCTGCTTGGCTGAGATTTCTTCGATGTCCATGCCGCCAGCCGCTGAGGCCACAACCATGACACGCTCTGAGGCCCGGTCCATCACAAAGCCGAGATAGATTTCGCGGTCGATGTTGGTGGCTTCTTCGATATAGAGACGCGACACCAGCTTGCCGCCGGGGCCAGTCTGGTGCGTGACCAGCTTGCGGCCAAGCAGATATTCGGCCGCTTTTTCAATCTCGTCCTCGTTCCGGCAGATCTTGATGCCACCGGCCTTGCCGCGGGCGCCTGAATGGATCTGGGCTTTGACGACAACCGTGCCACCTAATTCGCTAGCGCGGTAAGTCGCCTGCTCAGGGCTATAGGCGAGACCGCCGCGCGGGATCGGCACACCGAACTTCGAGAGAAGTTCTTTGGCCTGATACTCATGAATGTCCATGCTGGACCTCCGTAAACGTGATCAGTTTCTGGTTCAGGCGTGTCTCAACCCTTGCGGGCGGCGTCGGCGGCCTTGATCGAGGCGGCGGTGACGAGAAGGTTTTTAGCCATCTTTTCCGACGCGGCGTCGATCATTTTGCCATCGAGGGAGGCTGCACCCTTGCCCTGAGCTTCCGCTTCCTTAAGAGCCACGAGAATTCTTTCAGCGCGTGCGACTTCAGCGGCTGTCGGCGAGAACACGGCGTTAGCGAGTTCGATCTGCGACGGATGGATCGCCCACTTACCCTCGATACCAAGAGCGGCGGCGCGCTTGGCACCTGCTGTATAGCCATCGGGATCAGAGAAATCACCGAACGGACCATCAATGGGGCGCAGACCGTAAGCGCGGCAGGCAACCGTCATGCGCGAGAGTGCAAAGTGCCACTGGTCGCCAGGATAGTCAGGGTTCAAGCCGCCGATGACGACGGTGCGGGCTTTATTGAAGGCGGCATAGTCAGCAACGCCAAAGTGCATGGCTTCGCAGCGGCTGTTAGCAGCGGCGATGGCTTCAACGTTGGCCATACCAAGCGGTGTTTCGATAAGCGCCTCGGTGCCAACCCGGTTTGTAAAGCCCTTCGCAACTTCGATCTGGCTCATGATGCATTCGACCGTGTAGAGGTCAGCAGGTACGCCAACCTTTGGAACCAGAATGGTGTCGAGCTTCGAGCCAGCCTGTTCCATGATGTCGACGACGTCGCGATACATATAGTGAGTGTCAAGGCCGTTGATGCGCACCGACACGGTCTTGCCAGCGCCCTTCCAATCAAGATCGTTCAAGGCCTGAATAATGTTCTTGCGGGCCTGTTCCTTGTCGGGCGGCGCCACCGCGTCTTCGCAATCCAAGAATACATAATCTGCGGCGCTCTTGATGGCGCGGTCAATCATGGTCGGGTTCGAACCCGGAACCGCGAGTTCTGAGCGCTGGAGGCGGGGCTTACGAAGCGGGTGAAGCGTGTAGCTCATATCGGAATACCTTCCCTAGGGGACGTTGTTTATTTTCTTTTGAGGGCGGCGCAATTGACTGCGCCTGAGGATGTGCAACGTAGGAAGCGCAAACCCAAAGGGCCGGCGCTTCCATGATTTGAATGTTAGGCGGCCTTCGCTGGTGTGACGCCAGTTGCCGGCTTGGTCGCGGTTTTGGTTAAGTACTCCGCCGCTGCACCCGTGCCGGAGCCGAGCTTGAAATTGACGCCGCAATCCTTCAGCGCCATCTCTACAGCAAAGAGCACGCCGCCAACCATGAACTCATCAAGCGCGCCGAGGTGGCCGATGCGGAATACTTTGCCATTGAGCTTGTTAAGCCCAGTCCCAAGCGACGTGTTATAGCGATAGAACGCGGTCTTGAGCACGTTGTTGGCGTCAATGCCTTCAGGAACCTGGATCGCGGACACGGTGTCGGAATGCCATTTCTTTTCTTTTGCGCACAGCTTGAGGCCCCAGGCATCGACGCCAGCGCGAACGCCATTCGCGAGCCGGGCATGGCGTGCGAAAATGTTTTCCAGACCTTCTTCCATGATCATATCGATCGAGGTGCGCAAACCGCGGATCAACTGGGTCGCTGGCGTGTAGGGAAAGAACCCGAGGTCGTTGGTCTTGATCATGTCTTCAAAGGAGAAGAAGCAACGGTTCATGCGGCCGTTGAGGCTCTTGTTGGCATCGAGCGCTTTCTGGCTGACGGCGAGAATTCCAAGGCCGGTTGGGAGCATGAAACCTTTCTGCGAGCCCGACACACAGCAATCGACTTTCCATTCACCCATGCGCATATCGAGAGAGCCGACCGACGACACGCCATCGACCATCAGAAGGGCTGGGTGCTTAGCGGCGTCAAGCGCCTTGCGGACGCCAGCGATATCGCTGGAAACGCCGGTTGCGGTTTCATTGTGTGTTGCGAAGACAGCTTTAATTTCGTGGGCCTTATCCTTGGCGAGGATGTCGGCATACTTCTCAAGCGGAACGCCCGTGCCCCACTCTTCGTCGCACAGTACGACCTTGAGCCCCATACGCTCGGCCATATCGACCCACAGCAGTGAGAACTGGCCAAAGCGCGACATCAAAACTTTATCGCCGACCGCAAGTGTGTTGGTGATCGCCGATTCCCATGCGCCAGTGCCCGACGAAGGGAAAATGAAAACCCGCCCGTCTTTCATCTTGAAGACCTTTTTCAGGTCTTCGAAAATCGGCAACGTGAATTTCGGGAATTCAGGATTACGCATGTCCTCCATCGGCAGGTTCATCGACATGCGGACCCGGTCGGGGATGTTTGTCGGGCCGGGAATAAATAGGTGAGGCGTAACAGTCATGAGCGTTCTCCGCGTTGCGTTTCTTCTACGCCACCGGGCGGCCCGGTTTTCCGGGTCGCTGATGCTGGGCAGCAGGTGAATTCGGGGGACCCGTGATGAAGACGGGCTCCAGCTTTTGACTAAAGCACGGC
>JAYTQI010000420.1:0-7051 GCA_043746825.1 Hyphomicrobium sp.
TGGGTAACTGTCACGGTGCGCTGGCGCGAGGGGCGGCTGAGCCCGGAACATGTGTTGGATTTCACCACATTGAAGCTCAAGAGGGCGCCATGACCGCGCACCTTCGTAGACATCTGCTTGTCTCGCCTTCAGACAGTGGCTATTCGCTCATTGAGCTTCTCATTTCTCTATCTATTCTGGCGCTACTTTTAGCTATGGTTCCTGGAACGCTGCGGCTTGGACGGCGGGCGTGGGAAACGCCAGGACAAATTGATGAGACGCAGGGTGCAGCGGTGCTGTCTTTTGCCGAAAGGCAATTGAAAGGTGCATTGCCGCTTTTCAAGCGCAATGCCCAAGGTCTGCAAGGGTTGCAGTTTTCAGGCTCTGAGCAAAGCCTCAGTTTTGTGAGTGAATTACAAAGTGGACCCTATGGTGGCGGGCTCTATAAAATCGACGTTGGGCCGCCAAGTGATGCGAATGCCAAATTTTCTGGTCTTGCGGTGCGCCTATCATTGTTTAGGACAGAAGGTGAAGCGCCTGCACTTCCAAGTGAAGACCGAGAACTCGGTTCAACCTACCGTGCGTTAAGCTTTCGTTATTTCGGGACGTCGCAATCAGACAAGACCCCGCAGTGGTTCGCGCAATGGCCTCGCGATGATCGCTTGCCAGATCTTGTTGAGATCACAGCCGTGCCGGTTGTGGGTGTTCAAGCTTCCGGACTGCCGGTCCGCATAGAGTTAAGATTGAAGCCAATCTCATAGCACTGTTTTTAATTCGTGACGTCTTGGTCCTCGTCCGCGCCGCCAGGGGCGTTGTCACGGCCAAGCGTGAAGACGTCGGGTTGTCCAGCTTTGCCGGGAAATTTGTACTGGTAGGTGCGGCCCCACGGGTCGATGAGGCCGTCGGCCTTTTTCATATACGGGCCCTTCCAGCGTACCTGCCCGGCGGGCGGCTGAATGAGCGCTATGAGACCAGCTTGTTGGGGCGGGAAGCCGCCGTTGTCGAGCGCGTAGAGTTCCAGCGCTGTTGAGATGGCGCTGATCTGAGCCCGGGCGGCGTCAGTGCGGGCCTTGCCGAGATAGCGAAGTACTTGCGGCGCGACGAGAGTTGCGAGCAGCACAATGATGCCAAGCACGACCAGCAACTCAAGCAGTGTAAAGCCGTCCTCGTGGCGCTTTGGATTAGTCCAGCTTAGCGCTGCAAATCTGCGTTTCAGCGCCATTACCAGCTTTGGTGTCCACCGCTTTGTCATAAATTTTTGGAACTCCCGCATGGGTTGAAGTGTACGATTGCAAACACCCGCGGGCAAGTCTGACCCGCAATGAAAGTAACTGAAGTGCGGTGCCCAGCAACCTCAGAGCAAGGGTCCGTACAACCAAACTAGCCAGATTCCGGCCGCAATAAAGGGCCCAAACGGCAATGCCTCTTGCAGGTCCAATGGACGTCCGGCTGCAAAACGGATAGCCACGTATAGAAGGGCTCCAGCACAGGCGTAAAGCAGCGACGCAGGCAGTCCTTCAAAGCCGAGCCAAGCCCCAGCCACCGACATCAGCTTAGCGTCGCCAAGGCCAATGCCCGCCCGCCCTCGCAAAGCCAGATACCCAGCCGCAATGCCCCAGATAACGACATAGCCTGCCACCGCCGCTCCGAAACGCCACCAGACTGAGGGCTCCCAGCCAAGCCAAGCGGCAAAAAGTAGACCTAGTGCTGCAAGTGGCAAGGTCAGCGCGTCGGGCAGGCGTAATGTTTTTAGGTCAATGGCGGACAAGGCGACAAGTCCCACAGCGAGGATCAATGAGGCAAAAATTGTCGCGGATAGCATGGCGTGTTCATTTAGCGCCGGCAGCCATAATGCGAGGTAAGCGGATGACAGTGCGGCCGCAACCTTGAGGGTAAATGGTTTTTGATCAAGCTCGTTCACACGTTTAGGCCCTTATAGCGATTGACTATCTTCCAACAGGATTTTGCCTTAGCGTTGCGTTTGCGCCGCCGACTCGGGGTAGATCTTGGTACTATAGTTGTTCCCGCGAGCGCCATTCTACCTTGCCTCGGGACTTGGCAAATATCGGGGGATCCGATGCTGAAATTCAAGGCCATAGCCGTCGTCATATTTTTTGTTGGCATCGGCCCAGTCATGGCGCATCCGCCGTCACGCCAGCAGTATATTGAAATTGCGCCCGGCGAGGCGCGCGGCTGCTATTATCATCGCGATGAGCGTTTTTGCGCACGCTACTGCTATTGGGAAGTGAATGGGCGGCGCTATTGCCAAGTGCGTGAGCGCGACGCCTATCCCCAGGCAGAACTCGAAGTTGACGAGACGGGCCCTGGACCCAGGCGCCGGCATCACCACACAATGAAATAATGCTGGGTTCGCAAACGCCGGGCCCTTTAGCACGGCGGTAGTTGCTGAGGAGAGGGTGGTGCTTGTCCTGCAAGAAGCCGTGATGTGCCGCGCCGCCATTGCCGGAATACTGGACCGCCTGCCGTGCCGTTGGGTAAGTCGACAATCGCCTCACTGACATAGCGCGCACCTGATGGCAGGAACGCTTCTGCCCGCAGAGTATATCCATTGCGCGGCGATGCGCTGATAAACTGCGGTGGCAATTCTCCGTTGTTAAAGATTGATGTACCGTCAGATTCAGGCTGGACTCTGGCGAGAATTCCGGATGCGCCCCGCACCAGAAGCGCTTTCAGCGCTTTGGTGGCGACGAGAGGATCGACGCCATTCTGGTTCGACAGTGTCGTCAGAAACGGCTTAGCCTTGTCCCTTAACTCTGGCGGAATCCCAAGAACCTGATCGAGTTCATCAACTGAGGTGAAGTCGCTGTTCTTAGGACCAGCGTTGGATCCAGCTTTCTTGTAGTCCTCTCGTTCGGCGCCATCAGAGCGCTTGTCATTGTCGATATCTCGGAAATCCAAGATGCGATCTGTGATCCTAAGAGCCTGCGCGCGTTCCGCGCCGAGACCGGTGAACAACGCCATCAGCAGCTCTTCACTTGTCGTATTGAGATTGACCTTGCCCGTTTCGTCTTCGGCCTGGATCAACATCGCGGCTTGATTGCCGATGGCACATGAGATGGGCGTGCCGTCAGCCGGGAAGCGGCGTGATTTAGCGCTCCCGGGCGCTAACAAATCGAGGACAGCGATGCGCACCCCCGCATCTGCCAAGGCCTCGGCCCTTACCGTCTCAGCATGGCTCGTGGTGGTGCGGATACGGCTGCGCACGGCGCTTGAAAAAGCCGCCGCCATCAACGCGAGCAGGACGCCAACCCAAATGACTACAATCAACGCAAAACCCCTCTGGTGGGGCGCGCGATTGAGACGATCACGGTCTAGCGCCATAAGCTTTGCCGCCTCAGCGCGCCAACCGGTCGATGGTTTCTCGGTGGTCGGGCCCCGTCTGGCGTTGCGGCCGGGTCGAGAAATTCAGCCGGTCGCGGAACTCTGCGGCTACCTGGCCAAGCTGCGAACTGTCCCTGATGACCTGTGGTGTTATTGCAATCATCAGTTCCGTCCGCGCAACCGTATCGTTCTTGTCTTTGAACAGGTTGCCAATGACAGGGATATCACCCGCCAGCGGCACCTGCGCGTTCTTGCGCGTCGACTTGTCTTGCATCAGGCCAGCTAAGATAATGCTGCCGCCATTGTTGACGGACACTGTTGTTTTGATGCGGCGCTGTTGAATTGTGGGGGAGTCAATTTTGGACGAACTCGTCGCCTTGGCGTCGCTCACCTCTTGTTCAATCTCAAGCAGAACCTGGCCATTATCTGAGACGCGTGGCGTGATGCTCAAGATCACGCCAGTATTGCGGAACGAGATTGAGTTCACAATTGGCGCACCCGGCGTAACAACGCTCACCGCTGACTGCGTTGCAATCGGCACTTCGTCACCAATTTGGAGCACGGCTTTCTTGTTATTGAGGGTCATCATCGAGGGCGATGACACAACATCGACATGTGTCACCCCCTGCAAAGCATTCAGAACCACCTTCACATTTGGCGCGTTGAGGAAGTAAGAAAATCCTGGAATTGCCGGTGCAATGGCTGCCGTCGCGGCGTCTGTCAGTAGAGCGCTGCTGTTGCCTTTTTCAAAGAACCAGCGCAGTCCAAATTTCAGATCGTCGTTGAGCGTTACTTCCGCGATTGTCGCCTCAAGGAGAACTTGGGTCGGCAGCACGTCGAGCTGTTGCAGGACTTGGCGTATGCGCCGGATTTCGGACGGCGTCGCTGAAATCACGAGCGTGTTGTTGCCTTCGTCCGTGACGATAGAAATGCCAGAACCGCGGTCATCAAGCGGGGCATGTGCCAAAGATCCGGAAGGATTACCACCTGTCACCGTTGTGGCTGCGGCTTCGCCCCCGTCACTGGTCGATGTTGCGACGGGTGTTGCAGCCAACTTTGCCGCGCCAGCGGTTTGCGTGGCGGCCGCCAGGGGCTTGGGCTCATTGGCGGCCAACGGGCGGGTCTGGTCAACGGTTGATGTGGGCGCAGGTGCATCGGTTCTCGCTGTCGATCCCGTCACCAAGCCAGACTGGCCGGGGCTCTCATTGCTGCGCGAGCCCTCACCAGAACTCGGATTGTACACTTTGCGCAACAGGTCGGCAAGTTCCTGGGCTGGTCGATGCTGCACGTGGTAGACGAACGCTCGCTTTTCAGTTGCGGCACTCGCCATGTCGATGCGCTTGATCCAAGTTTCGGCCTTTTTCAGGTATTCAGGGCGCGAGGTAATGACGAGGATCGATTTCAGCCGGGCGTTGGGAATGAAACGAACCAGCCCCTTGGAGGGGCTATTTTCCTGATCATTGGCGAAAATCTTGTCGAGTTCCTGTGCGATGGCTTCCATATCCCCAGTTTCTAGAGGGAAAATGCCAAACGACATCCCACGCATCCAATCGACGTCAAACACGGAGATCGTCTCGATCATGGATTGCAGTTCAGCGCGCGATCCCGTGAGCACCAGTAGGTTGCGGGCGGTATCGACACGCGAAATGGTTGACTGCGGCGCCACAGATTTCAAGATCCGTTCCATCTCAGGCGCTGAGACAAATTTGAGTGGCGCAATTTCGGTTGAGATGCCGGGCTGACGCTGGCCGAGGTTGCCGTCGGTCTTAAGCGGGCGGCCTTCAGCCAGGGCATCCTCGCGTGGCATCAGGCGGAACACCGGGCCATCGACGACAAGCGCCACGCCTTCGGTTGCGAGTACGGACTCGAAAATCTCCAACAATCCTTCGCGGCTGACTGGCCGCGAGGTCTTGAGTGTGACCGTGCCCTTCACCTTGTCACTGACAACGTAGTTGACGTTCAAGACATCACCGAGCACAGCCTTAGCGGCGTCCGCAATGCTAGCGCCCGCGAGATCGAGCGAAATGCCGTCGCCCGTGACGGTCTTGTTGACATAGCCATGCGGCCCTTGGTTAGTGCTCTGTTGAGCTTCGGCCGTTTTGGTGAATTTACCTGAGCCTTGAAATATGCGTTCAGCTGATGTTTGTGGCGCGCCTTGACTTCCGAGCGCCACGCCATTGCGGTTACCGCCTGCGATTGAACCAGTGTGCGTCAGTGGACCATCAACGGGCTTGGGAAGTGAAAGTTGCTCGTAGGGAAGCGAGCATGCGGTGACAAGCAGTGCGCACAGCATAGCTCTCATGGGCGGTGTGAAGCCCTTTACAATTCTAAAAATAGCTTTCGAAATCTGGCGGCGCACAGCGCTTATCACCCAACGCTTAACAATTGAAAAACTGGCATCAAATGGTCCCTCCGCGACGCGACTGAATATGGCCTTGCAGAGAGAGAGCCGCGATTCGCCAACCCAAGTCGAGCAACAGACCGCGCGATGTTCACATCAACATTTTCGTGCCCGCACTAACCACGGACTTATCCATAGTTAATGCACCACTTACCCACAGTTGCGGCAAGTCCTGCGTGGTGTTTTGTTGGATGAGTGTCACGCGTTTGCATGAGACCTAGGCGCAATTCAATTTTAGACCTTGGTCTGTATCGAATAGGACCAGTAGCCCCGGTCCTGCAGCATAACCTGGTGCGGCAAAGTCTGATGCTGCAAGAGACTTTTGTTAGCGACCAACATCAGTTCCGCTACGTGTTTCCCCGCAGGATACTCGCTCGTCCGATTTAGATCTATTTCGATAGACCATTCGAACTAGCCGGTGCCACGGATTTTATACGCCGGTTTTTCCTGAATTGCGGAGGAACCCATGTTTTATCTGCCCAAAAATGCTTCCAAAGCCCGGCAACGCGAAGCTCAGCACGCCCGCGACAATCGCGAGGAAATCGTGCGGGCATTAAACACAGGGCAGATTACAAAGCGCGATTTGTTCAAGTGGGGGATATTCACCTCTGGCGGCATCCTTGCCGCCAAACATGGCTTGAGCCCGTTCGCGCGCTCTGCTTTGGCTGCGGTGCCGACGGGCACGCCCTCTAGCAACAAGTACGGCGCAGTCAAATTCACGGACCGGTTGGTGCGCCTCAATCTGCAAACACCAAAGCCTTTGACGCGCACGGCGGAGGGATATGCCACCTGGGGGCCGTCATCGCTAGAGCCAGTTGCGAAACAATACTCTTGGCATAACGAATACAGTGCGCTTCCGGCCGGGCCTAACAATCCGTTCCGCAATCCACTGACAGGCCGTGGCCCGATGGAAGGCCGCCCGCCCGGTGACTTCTTCGCGCATCAGCGCTGGGACGAATTCTTCCCCAAGGTCGGCTACGTCATGACGCTCGGCGGTCAGAAGGCAAATACGACGCGCTTTTGTAGTTCCATGCCATGGCAGGATACCAATAGTGTTTGGTCGTTCGGGTCAGGTTCTGTCCGCACCAATCCAGGCGGCGAAGCGTATGGTGTCTTGCCCGCGCCGCTCATGAAGGCGCGCTATGGCGAGCCGATGATCTGCCGCATTTACAATAACCTTCCCACCGATCCGACCAAAAACAACGGCTTCGGACGCCCTGAGTCATCGCTCCATTTCCATAATGCCCACAACGGCGCGGAAAGTGATGGCGCCTGCAACGCCTATCATTTCCCCGGCACCTTCTACGACTATCGCTGGAGCACCACGCT
>JAYTQI010000421.1:0-16960 GCA_043746825.1 Hyphomicrobium sp.
TCCCGCCGCACCGCTTCGCCAGTCCTCGCCGTCTCCCTTGCTCAAGCAAACCGAACACCCATTCTCCTTGACATCGCCACATTTGTGATCCAAACAAAACGAGCATTCGTTTTCGTGACAAAGGCAAGGCGCAGCAGCACAAGTTGCATCTGCTTTTGGCCGAGCTGGCAGGACCGCCCAAGGACCCTTTTAACCCCATGCCCAAACTTAAACCCGATACCCAGCGCGCCCGGCGCGACCACATCCTGGACGCGGCCCACACCTGCTTCGCGCGCGGCGGCTTCCACGCCACCACCATGCAGGACATCTGCAAGGCGGCCGCCGTCAGTCCCGGCGCGCTGTACGTCTATTTCGATAGCAAGGAAGCCCTGATTGCTGGCCTGTGCGAACGCGACCGGGCGGAACTGGCCGAGCGGATCGAAAAGCTCGCCCACGCCCCCGATTTCCTGAAAGCGCTGGAAGCTATCGGCGAGACCTACTTTGTTGAAGACCCAATTGAAAAACAGCGCTTCGTCGTCGAGATGGGCATTGAATCAACCCGCAATCCGCGCGTCGCTGAGATTTTCCTTGGCGTCGATAGGTTCTGCCATGAAGCCTTCCAGGCGCTCTTTCAGCGCCTCAAGGACGAAGGCCGCATCGCCCCCAAACTCGACATCCCAACCCTTGCCGAAGTCTTCCACGTCATCGGCGACGGCCTGTTCTGGCGGCGCGCTATTATGCCGGGCTACGACGCGCGGCGCGCCTTGCCGGCTGTGATCGAAATCATTGGCGGCCTCGTGAACCCGCAAGAGCCAGCAATCGTAACTTCCAGCAATGTTACGGCGCTTAAGCCAAGCGCCCGCAAAACTGAGACCGAGGCCGCGTCATGAAAAAATCCACCCTTGTTGTTCTGACGCTTGTTGCCGTCCTCGCGGGCGGCGGCGGCTGGATGAAATGGAAAGCCATGAAAGCGGATCATGATGCCGCCATTGCTGCCGCTCCCGCCGTTAGCGATGTCATGGCCGCCCCCGCCGTGACGGTAGCCAAAGTTGTGACCAGCGACTTTATCGAAACTGCCAATGTCTCCGGCTCACTGGTGGCGCGTGACGAGATTCTGGTCTCGCCTGAAATCGAAGGCAACCGCGTTCTCGAATTGCTGGTTGATGAAGGTGGCACGGTCAAAAAAGGCCAGCTGCTGGCCCGCCTCGCGTCCGATGCGCTTGATGCGCAAGTGGCCCAAAATGACGCCTCGCAGGCCCGCGCCGTTGCCGCGATCGCCCGCGCCAAAAGCCAGATCACAGAGGCGGAAGCCCGCGTCAAAGAAGCCAACGCCTCGCTCGAGCGCGCCAAACCTTTAAAGAAGGACGGCTACCTCTCAGGCGCCACATATGACGCCCGCGAGAGCGCCGCCAGCACGTCTGAAGCCCAGCTCGCGGCCTCCCGTGACGCGGTCACTTCCGCCGAAGCCGATAAAGCAGAAATTGAAGCCAAACGCCGCGAACTCGACTGGCGCCGCTCCAGAACCGAAGTCAAAGCCCCGGAAGATGGCCTCGTCAGCCACCGCAATGCCCGCGTTGGCGCGATGGCGACGGCCATAGGCGAACCCATGTTCCGCATCATCTCAAAAGGTGAGATTGAGCTCGACGCTGAGTTGATTGAGACCGAGATCGCGAAGGTCAAGACGGGTCAAAAGGCCCGCATCTCCATTCCCGGCGCTGGTGACGTCGAAGGCACCGTCCGCCTCGTCTCGCCGGAGATCGACAAGACCACTCGTCTTGGCCGCGTGAAAATTTCGCTTGGGTCAAATCCCTCGCTTAAACTCGGCGCCTTTGCGCGCGGCTCGATTGAGACTGCTAAAAGCCGTGGTCTCGCCGTTCCGGCCGGCTCCATTCAGTTTGACCCCAAAGGATCGTTTGTGCAGACAGTGACGGCCGATAAAATCGAGAAGCACGCTATTGAAACTGGCCTCGTGTCTGGCGGCGTCATCGAGATCAAGGCCGGACTGAATGAGGGCGATGTCGTTGTGGCCCGGGCCGGAACATTCTTGCGCGACGGAGATCGCATCCGTCCCGTCATACTTGAAAAACCCGCAGCCGCCAACAAGACAGCGGAGGCTCATTGATGCAAATCAATTTCTCAGCTTGGGCAATTCGCAATCCGGTGCCGCCGATCTTGCTGTTCACGGTGCTATGCTTGCTTGGCATCCTCAGCTTCAAGTCGCTGCCCGTTACCAAGTTTCCTAACATTGATATCCCAGTCGTTCTCGTCAATGTCACGCAGGGCGGCGCCACGCCAGCTGAACTCGAAACGCAGGTAACGCGCGAGGTGGAGGACGCTGTCGCCAACATAACTGGCGTCAAGCATATCGTCTCGACTGTTACGGACGGCTCGTCGGCAACCGCGATTGAATTCCAGCTCGAAGTCGATACCGCCCGCGCCTTGAACGACGTCAAGGACGCGATGGACAAAATCCGCGCTAACCTTCCGAAAACCGTCGATGAGCCCATCGTCTCACGCATCGATGTCGAAGGCCAATCCATCATGTCGTTCGCGACGACGAGCCCCGGCATGACGCTTGAACAGCTGTCCTGGCATGTCGATGATGTCGTCAAGCGCAAGTTGATGGCGCTCAAAGGCGTCGGCAAGGTCGAGCGTTACGGCGGCGTCAAACGTGAAATCCGCATCGAACTCGATCCCGACCAGCTTCTCGCCTTTGGCGTGACCGCAGCCGAGGTGAACAAGCAGGTCCGTGCCACCAATAGTGATCTTGGGTCTGGCCGTGGCGAAGTTGGCGGCCAGGAGCAGGCGATCCGCGTTTTAGCGGGTGCGCGCGACATGGAAAAGCTCGCCGCTACCAAAATTGATCTGGCAGGCGGGAGGCAGGTGCGCCTCTCGGATCTCGGACGCATTCTCGACGATGCCAGCGAACAGCGTTCATTTGGCCGCCTCAATGCCGAGCCGGTCGTTGCGTTCGCGATTTTCCGCTCGAAAGGCGCCAGCGAAGTGACTGTGCGCGACGGTGCAGAAAAGGTGCTTGGCGAATTGCGGAAAGACTTTCCTGACATCCGCATGACCAAAATCGATGATGCTGTTGCTTACACGGAAGGAAACTACAAAGCCGCTATGGAGACCTTGATCGAGGGCTCGATCCTCGCGGTCATCGTCGTCTTTCTGTTCCTGAAAAACATTCGCGCCACGTTAATTTCCGCGATTGCCCTGCCGCTCGCGGCGATTCCGGCGTTCTGGTTCATCAGCCTGTTCGGGTTCTCGTTGAACCTTGTGAGCCTGCTCGCCCTCACGCTTGTCACAGGTATTCTGGTCGATGACGCTATCGTTGAGATCGAGAACATCGTCCGGCACATGAACATGGGCAAATCGCCCTACCGCGCAGCGCTCGAAGCCGCCGATGAAATCGGCCTCGCAGTCATCGCCATCTCGATGACCATCGTGGCGATCTTTGCGCCAGTATCGTTCATGGGCGGGATCGTTGGCCAGTACTTCAAGCAATTCGGCCTGACCGTTGCGGCCGCTGTACTTGTCTCCCTGCTGTGTGCGCGCCTTATTACGCCGATGATGGCCGCCTACCTCATGCGCCCACTAAAGGTGCATGTGCAGAAAGACGGGCTCGTCATGCGCGGCTACACGCGGCTTCTTGCCTCGACGTTGCGCTGGTGGCCTGTGACCGTCATGACCGGGTTTGTTCTGTTCTATGTCTCGATCCGGGCTACGGCTTTGCTGCCGCAGGGTTTCATTCCGGATGGCGATGAGTCGCGTATTATGGTGGCAACCGAGTTGCCGCCCGGTGCCATGCTGGAAGACACCCGCAAGAGCACCGATAATATTTACACCTTGCTCAAGGCTATCCCGGAGATCAAATCGGTCTACGTGCTTGGCGGCACCTCGCCGACCGGCCAGCTCGACGTGCGCCGGGCAACCGTGATCGTGCGCTTGGTCCCGAAAGCGGAACGCAATCGGTCGCAGAAGAAAGTCGAGATCGAAATTATCGACCGTATGAAGGACATTCCCGACACGCGGAGTTGGACGATTAACGGCCGCAACGAACGCCCGCTCGCATTCAATCTGGTATCCAACGATGGCGAAGCCCTGCATGAGACGGCAAGAGCCGTCGAAGCAAAGCTGCGCTCATATCCAGCAATATTCCGGTCTCCTGCCTCGGAAGGCGCCCTCTCGCGTCCTGAAATTCGTGTCGTGCCTCGCTCGGACGCAGCTTCAAAGCTTGGTGTCTCGACCGATCAGATCTCCGAGACTATTCGCGTCGCAACCCTGGGCGACGTCGAGTTCAATCTCGCCAAGTTTAATGCCGGTGACCGCCAGATACCCATCCGAGTCCAGCTTAAGCAACACACGCGCGCCGACATGCAGCGCATTTTGGAACTTCGCGTAACAAATAGCGTGGGTAAACAGATCCCCCTCAGTGCCGTTGCCGACATTTCGTTCAGCGAGGGACCGAGCGTTATCAACCGCTATGACCGGATGCGTAATGCCAAGATAGGAACCGACCTCGCCAAAGGCGTATCACTTTCAGAAGGTCAAGTTGCCTTCGATAAGGTCCTCGCAGAGGTTGGCTTGCCCAAGAACGTCAAGCAAAAAACTGTCGGCGAGGCCGAGTTGCTCGGCGAAGTCCAGCAAGGCTTTATAACGGCCATGGGCACCGGACTTGTTCTGGTGCTCGGCGTGCTCATTCTCTTGTTTGCGAGCGTCGCCCAGCCCATCACGATCCTGCTGTCGCTTCCCTTGTCGTTTGGCGGCGTGGTGCTTGCCCTGCTGTTGACCAACAATGCCGTGACCATGCCAGTGTTTATCGGCATGATTATGCTGATTGGCATTGTGTGCAAAAATGCCATCATGCTGGTCGATTTCGGCGTCGAGAAGATGAAGGAAGGCTTTTCGCCGAAAGAGGCGATCATCGATGCTGGCCGCAAGCGCGCCCGCCCCATCGTCATGACCACGCTCGCAATGGTGGCTGGCATGCTTCCCAGTGCTTACGCCTTGGGTGACGGCGGCGAGTTCCGCTCGCCCATGGCCATCGCGGTGATTGGCGGCCTGCTGGTCTCGACGGTTTTGTCGCTTGTCTTCGTGCCGTCATTCTTCATCTTGATGGACTACGTCGGCAAGGGCTTGTTGTGGATGTTTGGCCGCTTCATCGGCCCCTCAGACGAGCCAGCTGAAACCAAGCCAGCACATGAGGCGCCAAAGCCAGCTGAAATACCGGCTAAGATCGTGCGTCCAGCCGTTCCGCTGGCTGCAGAGTAAAATATATCCGCAAGCAGCCATTGAGATAACGAGTGCCTAAGCCTACCTTCGGGGTCCGATCCAACTCGTGTCCCCGGAGACCCCGATATGTTCGACGCAAAGTCAATTCTCGAAGCCATCGTGCGCGGTGCGGCGCCCCAACCGGCGCCACAACAGTCCGGTGGCGGCGGCCTCGGTGATATCTTAGGCAAAGTGCTGCAAGGCGGGCAGGGTGGCGGCGGTCAAGGTGGTGGTGGCCTCGGCGATATCCTTGGTCAGTTGCAAAAACAATTGGGTCCTCAGGGCGGCGCGGCTCAGCCCCACGGCGGTGGCGGCGGCCTCGGCGACATCCTCGCTCAGTTGCAAGAGAAAATGGGTCAGGCCGGACACAGCGCCCCCCACAACACCGCCACTGAAGCCCCAAGCGGTGGTGCTGGTGGCCTCGGCGACATCCTCGCTCAGCTGCAAGCTAAGCTCGGACAGGGTGCTGGTGCTGGCGGTTTAGGCGATATTCTCGGACAGGTTCTCGGCCAAGCAACTTCAGGCGTGAAGGAAGGCGCTGGACGCCTCGATCACGCAACGGGGGCAAGCGAAAAGATCGGTCAGGCCGTTGGCCAATCGCCTGCTGACATTCTCGCTAAGTTGCAGGAACTCATCAAACAGAACCCTATGGCTGCTGGCACTGCGATGGGCGGCGCAGGAGGCCTGGTGCTTGGCACCCAAACCGGACGCGCGGTTGCGGCCAGCGTCGCCAAGGTTGGCGCGCTCGCGTTGATTGGCGGCCTCGCCTACAAAGCCTTCCAGAACTATCAGACGGGCAAGCCGCTGGTGACTGGCGCAACGTCGCCTGAAGCCGCGCCGCAGGGCTCCGGCTTTGAGGCTGCCGCCGTTACAAATGAATCTGCAACGCTCTACATCAAGGCGATGATCGCAGCTGCAGCGGCTGACGGGCGCATCGATGCCGCTGAGCATGCCAAAATCGTTGGCAGCTTGAAGCAAGCAGGCCTTGATGATGGCGCAGAAGAATTCCTCGCCAACGAATTGAACAACCCAGCCAGCATTGAAGATCTGGCGAACGCCGTGTCCACACCCGAAGAGGCTGTGCAAGTCTTCACCGCCGCACGCATTGCCATTGAGCCAGATTCACCGGCCGAGGGTCAATTCCTCGCAAAACTGGCTGGCGCTCTGGGCATCGACGCCAAGCTGGCCCAGCACATTGACGCGACAACGCGGAGTGCGGCGGCTTAATCATCACTGTCATCCCGGCTCTTCAAAATCATGCACGCATGATATTGAAGAGCCGGGATGACAACACAATAAAGGGTGCCAACCAAACCGGTGGGCGCCCTTTTTCATTTCTAAATGAGCGGCAGATCAGTTGGTCTTTTCAGCCGGTGCCGCCGTCATGGCCGCTTCGTGCTTGAAGAACGTATCAACCCGCATGCCCGTGAACAGCGGCGGATTGCCATCAAGCGCCACCATAACCTCGACGACTTCAACTTCGTTCGGCCGGCGAGGACCACGTGTTGCGATGCGCGGCGTGCCGAGCGATTGCGAAATGGAGGTGACCTTGCCTTCAAATTCGCGGTCGGGAAATGCATCTGACTTAACGACGACCTTTTGGCCGGCGCGCACTTTGGCGGCATCGCGTTCCTCTACTTCTGCGCGGACGCGTAGTGCACTGAGATCGCCAAAGACCACCAGTATACTCTCGGGCGAGGGTACAGCGGTTTCGCCCGCGCGGCCAATCATGTTCAGAATTGTGCCATCGCTGGGAGCGCGAATACGCGTGCGCTCAAGTCCAATTTCAGCGCCCGTGAGTTCCGCACGCGCAGTGGCTAGAGAAGATTCAAGTCGAGTCTCCAGCGGCAATCCCTTTTTGGCTTTGACCTTAGCGAGCGCCGAGCGGTTCTGATCCAGCGCCGCTCTAGCTGCATCAACGCTTAGCCGCACTTTGGCCGCTTCATCAGCGGTTGCCCTACCCGCGCGCAAACCGCGATAAGCAGCGTCAAAAGCTTCACGCGCCGCAAAAAGCTCGCGCTCTGCTTTAGCCACTGCGTCTTCGCCATCACGGCGTTCCTGGGCAACACCGGTTACGGGTTCATCCTCGCGCTCACGTTCTCTGACGCCGGTTTCTGCCGCAGCCGCTGCGATCTTGACATAGAATTCCTGGTCATCGAGACGCGCCAGCAGATCGCCTGGCATCACCTTGTCGTTTGTCTTGGCTAAAACCTCGACGATTTTGCCGGGAACTTGGCTTGCGATACGCACTTCGCCGTCTTTTGGCTCAACGCGGCCCGTGGCCGAAGCTGCCCATTGCGGTGCTGGCGCGGTGGTCTCCGCATAAGCCGAACCGACCAGTGCGCTAGAACCAGCTCCGCGCATTGAAATGGTGTTGGCTTCATAACCAATTGCTACTGCCAAAATTGCAGCAAGGCCGATGGTTGTGATTGCCGGGTCTACTTTAAGCATTGAGTTTACGCCTCTTGGTCAAATCCGTGATCTCAGGGGCATCGATCCCCTCAGCACGGCGTTCTTCCCGAACGAACTTGCCATCCTCGATGTGCACGATGCGGTCTGCAAATGGGCGTGTGCGCGGATCGTGCGTCACCGCCAGCACACTGCGGTTCTGTTCTTTGGCAATGCGCGACAGCAGGCCCATAACGGCCTTGCCATTTTCATTGTCGAGCGCGGCTGTTGGTTCATCAGCCAGCACAATTGACGGTGAACTGGCAATGGCGCGGGCCACCGCAACACGCTGTTGTTCACCACCCGACAGATTACCCGGATAGTTCATGAGGCGATGGCCAAGGCCGACGTCCCGCAGAACTTCTTCGGCCCGGCTGGTCGCCTGATAACCGGTTATGCCCCGGACATCGAGCGCGATCCTCACGTTCTCGATGGCGTTGAGCGTTGGGAATAGATTGTACGATTGAAAAATGAAACCAATGTGATCACGTCGGATCCTGGCCAAGCTTTCAGGTGACAGTCCGGCCGTCGCTTGGCCGGCAATTTTGAGACTGCCGGACGTTGGTGCCATGATGCACCCGAGAATCGACAGCAGCGTCGTCTTGCCAGAGCCAGAAGGGCCGCTGAGCAAGGTCAACTCGCCAGGCATCAACGTCAAGCTGACGCCCTTCAAGGCGATCACCAGGCCAGCGCCTTGGCCCAATTCCTTGACGATATTTTCAGCTTCAAGAACGGGGGTTGCTGTCATCTCGAGAACACCGTGGCCGGATCTATCTTTGTAACTTTGACGATGGCCGAAAGCGCTGAGATCGCGCACATCGCGACGGTCAGTGCAAATAACGAGAAGGCCAGGCCCGGCGTCATCACAAGGGGCAACGACGAGCCTTTTGAGAAGTACAGAATGAGGAGCGCAATGATCATCCCCAGCGTATAACCAATGACGGCGCTCAACCCTGCCTGGGTGAGAATAACTTTGTGAATGTAACTCGACGACGACCCTAGCGCACGCAGCGTCGCGAATTCGTGAATATGATCTTTAGTGCTTGAATAAAGAGTCTGCGCAACGATCACCGTGCCGACAAGACTTCCGAGCAAGGCGCCACCGATCAACGCAAATCCGGCACCGGTTCCGAAAAGCCATTGCTTCAGGCTCCGCTTCCGGAACTCATCCTTCGTCAGCACTTCCGCGGATTCAAGCCGCGAAGCAATGGCAGCTTTTACGCTTTCCACATCCGCGCCCGGGCTGACTTTGACGAGTAGGAAGGTAGAGCGATCGGCGGGCGCATCAAACAGCTGCCGCGCCTTATTCAAGGTCGTGTAGACATACGGAGCCCGGGTAAACGAGCGCACGCCTTGTGTCAGCGCCCGAATTTTAACGCGGCCCAAAGCCGCCTGCGCGCTATCGCCAATGCCTTTGATGCCAAGCTCTTCGAGGTAACTTTTATCGACCGCGACAGCGTCAGGTGTCTTGATGTCATCCAACGTGCCTTCAGTAAGGGCCCACGGAACGAGCCCCTGGTCTTCGAAATTCGACCCGACGATCACGACGCGAGCGAAACCGCCGCCCGGCTTTCGCCAGTCAGAAAAATTTACAAACAACGGGACCACAGATTGCACGCCTTGGGTCGCCAGAGCCTGATGGCGCTCACGCTCTGAAAGAAGGAAGCCGCCACCATCCTCGAAACTTTTCGCACCATTGGTCGTGATGAACAGGTCTGCATCCGCATGTTCAATATGTGCGGTAATGATGCGGCTTGAGCCGAGATACATGCCGAGTTGGACAGCCACCAAAACAATCGAAAAAAGTATGCCGATCAGCGTCACGGCAAGCCGGATGCGATCATGAAATAAATTGCGAAGTGCAAGCGTGAAAATCATTTTACCTGCTTAACTCATCCAAAGTTCGTTGCGTTCTCATGCGTCGCCTGTCGTGCCCAGACAGCCCGCAGCCGCTAACGGCATATGGGGTCAATCCTCACCATATGGTGTTCAAATGCTGAGATTAGAGTATATACCCCGCGCTTTGTTGCCGCCACAGCCCGTAACCTCAACACGAAAAGTGCCGCATGGTGACTGCATAGTTGCGCTAGGGGTTCCTTTTAAGGCTCTGCGCGAGCCCTTTAACTTCCAGCTTTTCGAGTAAATTCCAATGTTTCGCCGTTTTCGAGGCCTAGGACGCCTAATCAGACGTGTCGTCTGCGGTCTTTTGTCTTGCGCCGGAAAAGAGAACAGTCATGTCCTTTAAGCATACCGCCCCGTTCCTCCTGGCTCTCATCGCGGCGCCCTCGCTCGCACCGGATGCCGCTGCGGCTCCAGCGATTAAGGAGATCGGCATTTGGTATGACAACACTGGAGACGGCGCAATCAAAGTTGAGCCTTGCGGCGCAAAACTGTGCGGCAAACTGGTGTGGTTAAAAGAGCCGTTGAACGACAAAGGCCAGCCCCGTTTCGACCGGCACAATCCCGATGAATCAAAGCGCAAGCGGCCCATTTGCGGCCTGCCCATTTTCGGCGATCTCGCGCGCCAAAATGATGGCAGCTGGGATTCCGGCTGGGTCTATGATCCCAAAGAAGGCAAGTCTTACAGTTTTACATTCACGCTTGCAGGCGCTGATAAACTGCAGGTCACGGGCTACCTAGGCTTGAAATTGCTCGGCAAGACCATGACCTGGACGCGTGCCCCCGCTGATCTGTCCTCATGTGCAGTTCAGCCAGCAACGGCTCCAGCAGTGGCGCCACCGGCCGCGAAACCCGCAAACGCGGCGGCGGCTCCAGCTGCGCCCGCAGCCGCCAAAGCAGAGGCACCTGCCGCAGCCCCAACTTCTGCGGCCGCGAAACCATCTGCAGCCTCAAAGCCAGCCGCCAAACCGGCGGCTGCGAAAGGAAACGCGGGCGAGCAACTGCCGTGGACGGCGAAGACAGCCCCTGCACCTGGTGCTGCCAACTTGGGCGGCCCAACAGCAAACGGGCGATAATGCGCCCGTTTAAATTCATTCAGTCTGATGTCAGGTGAAGCCCGCTTATTCGCCCGCGCCCTTGGCGTTTTGCGCAGGGACGGGCCGGACAGCCGGTTGGCTGGCTGCAACCTGACTGGCGATGCGGTTTGAGACGCGATCAACAAAATCAACCGTCCGTTCGGCCACAACGCCACGCTGACGGTCGAGCGTCACCAAGTGATAGCTGTCGTCGAGCACGCAAACTTCGACCATGCCAGACAGCTTGCGCTGCAACAGCATCGTGTTCTTGAGGTCGCTTTGGTCATCCTGGCGGGGATGGAAGATCAGGGTGTGCTGGTTGATCCGGCTCAAGAGCGGTTTGACGTTGCGAACAAGGCGGAAGAACTCATAGACCGTGCCGCCATCGCGGATTGTGATATCCGCCGGCGCGCTGCCTTCACCCTTCATGGCTTCGAGAGCAAAATTGCGGACGCGTTCGTCTTTGATGCCGTGTGGTCCGCGCGTGCGGAACCTAAACAGCCGCGCCGTCCATTTGTCGCTGACAAGCCGGAACAAATTCAGTGTCCACGGAATCGCCCAGCCATTCACCGCCAGTGTTGGGGCGAATAGAACCAAGCCAGGCGCCGTATCTGGCCGCAACGCGGCCAAACGGAGAGCCAACACCGCACCCGCAGAGGCGCCACCGATCATGACATGTTGACAATGCTGTTTGAGGTCGTCGAAGGCCTCTTCAACGGTCTGATACCAATCATGCCAAGTCGACATACCTGACACATCAGTGCCAAACGTGATGCCGGGCACGACAGGGCAATAGACAGTGTAACCTTGCCGTGAAAGCGAGTTGGCGATGAATTTCAATTCGAGAGGAGAGCCCCCTAGCGAGTGGATCAGCAACACGGCCGTCGAACCACCAGGAATGAACAGGCTGCCCCGTGGCGCCTGAAATTTCTGAACATTTCTCATAGGTTACGTTGCACTCGCTGTTACACCACGCGAACATTATTACGACGCTACCGATTGCAATGCTAACGCAACTTTGTCGCGCTGCCACAGATACTCAAAAATGAGGCCCCAGTTGTCTTAAGAATGGTCATCCACTTCTACGCAGAAGACTCTGAAATGGCCAGAACTTTCAGTCTCAATATTATTGCAAAAACTTTGCCCGGACCAGATGACGCAGTGCAGCATTTTGTGACTAAACCCAAGAAATCAGTAGCTTGGCAATGCTGCGGCGCAACAAAGCGATACCCTGCCACCTCGACCTTTGGATAGTCTGAACGGACTGGGATTTATCAGCCCCTGTCAAAAAACTACGTGCTGAGCCTGCCATGCGTTACCCGCAATGATTGCTTAGCGAGCCAGCCTGGCATCAGCTTATCGCCATGCCCCCAATGTGAACACGCGTGATAGCAGTTGTGCGCCCTGGACATGCAAAGCGACACTGTTACAGCGAATTTTGCTCGTTATAGTCACCGTAAACGGCAACTGCGCATACGACCACTGAACCGCCCGCGCCGCACGAGGAGCCCGCGAATTGCCCTGCATCACTCGCAGCTTGTTATCCTTAACGTTGAGCTATTCGCTCGTCAGCGCACAAATTTTGCCAGCTTTCGCGGCGGCTGGCCTTTCGCGCGCCAGCTACGAGGATTGCCAAGCCCGTGATGACGACAGCTTTAGGTCTGTCATCACCACGATATCGGCCGACGCACTGAAGGCAGGCATCGGAAAAGTTGATTACCCAGCGCTGGTGTCCGACCAATGGCGCAAGAGCGGGCTTGATGAGGTCATCGACAAGCAGGTTGATCTCGCCATTGAAGAGGTCAAAAAAGAAACCAGTTGGACGGAGCGCATTAAATCTCTCGGCAATACTGAGATCTCACAAAAATTAGCGACTACTGTTGCCGAGCGCGTCTACCGTTCTGATGCCGTCAAGGCCGCTATGGAAACCTTGGCCACGGGTGTCGCCAAGGATGTTGGGAAAAACTTTGAATTGGCGAGTCAAGACGCCGCCACCCCGGTTCTCAATTGCTTGAAAGCCTTCGTTGGCCCGCGCTACGGCATGGCCATGGCCCAGGCGGTCGCTGGTGATGCTGGCAAAGACTTGTCCGTTGATCCTAACAAAGGCGGCGCGGACATTTCATCCGCCGATATTCTCAAACAATCGGGCGGCGGGATTGCTGGCGCGACGATCCTTGTGGTTCGCCGCCAGCTCGCGAACCTTGCGACCCGCATCGGCCAACGCATTGTCGGCAGCGTCTTGTCCCGTCTCGTGTCGGTCGTAGCAGGGGGTGTTGGCTTGGTTCTCATCGCCAAAGATATCTGGGAGTTTCGCCACGGCGTGCTCCCTATCATTGCCAGCGAAATGAAGGCCAAGGCGACCAAGGATAAGGTTCAGGAAGAGCTGAGCACCACCATCCGTGACCAGATCAACGATCATATCAAAGAAATCGCCGCCGCGTCTGCAGACCGCGTGCTCGAAATCTGGCAGAGCTTCAAACGCGCCCATGCGGTTGTGCTGAAACTGGCGGACGGCAATGCCGATTTCCGCTCTTTCCTCGATGGCGTAAAACCTGACAACCTGCCCCGGCTCGATGAAATTGTCGGCCTGCTTGTACCAGACGAGGGCGAGGCAGGTGTCATCAATCGCTTGAATGACGGCACCCTCAATGAGGCCGTCCACCTGATGCCAGCCAAAGGTCTCGAAATAGCCCGTGAAAACCGCTCAGTCGCCTCGGCCTTGGCCTGGACCAAGGTGGCCGGCGACAACCTCGATACCGTCGTCGATGCTGAAATCTACCGCCGCGCCAAGCCGGAAGATTTCACGCATGCATCGCTGGTGCGCGTCCTGGCGCTGGAAGACCGCACAGCCATTGCCCGCCTCGCATCGGTCTCGCGCGACGCCCGCGATATCCTGTTCAGCGTCGAGTCCAACGATCTCAAAGTGCTGGCCAAGAGCCTATCTGATGGCGAGCTGACCGCGCTTGCCGGCTACATTAAAGGACTTGAAGCCGCCCCGCGCGAGCAAGTCCTAAAAGCGGTCGCGCAATCGCCCCGCAAAATGCAGATCCTCGCCTCGCAGCGGGTGCGCGGTGCCATTCTCGCAAGCCCCGATCAGACGGCGGCTGTCACCATGATGCTTGAGGATGGCGTCGCATTTTCCCCCAATGCCTTCGCCGCCGATCTGACTCGGGTCTGGCAGGGGCGAATCGACCCTTTACTCATCTGGGATAAATACCCAGCCGGAGTTGTTGGCATGGCGCTGTTCGCGCTGATGCTTATGCTGTGGTTACGACGCCTCTTCCGCCCAAGGCCTGGTCCAGTGGCCCCAACGCCTGTGGCCTAAGTGCCAGGACTCGTCCAGAAATTGCGGCCTTATGTGCGTTATTTGCAAAGCTTTCCACACACCATGCATCTAGCCCTTGCGCGTTTGCGTCCGGGGGCTGCTATAACGCCCGCAATTCGACTCGCAACGTGAACCGGGGGAGCATCTCATGCGCATGCGGTCCACAAGCTTACAGGGAGTAGGTACCTTGGGATTAAAGGCTCCAGGCATTCTGACGTTCATGTTTTCGGTCATTCTGACCGTGATCGTGCTGATCTCGAAATTCTTCAGCGCGAGCATTCCTATGCTGACGGGCAACGAGTTCTGGGCCCTGCTCATCGCCCAGGTCATTCTCGCACTTGCGTGCATGCTGCGCGGGCTCTGAGTGCTGCCGGAAATTCGTGCACCAACTGTGCGATCATGTCGCGCGACACGGAGTGGACTGGAAAGCGGCTTGCCGCATCCGTTAGACGGGATGCCATGATAACACGCATTCCACGCACCTATACCCGGCGCATGCGGCTTTCAGCGTATGCGATTGCAGCGGCTGTCTCTTTGACGCTGGCCGCCGTAGTTGCGATGAAGGTTTCTGACGGCGAGGGGGGCGTAGTGAACGCCAATACTGAGGGGAAAGTCCAGGCTCTGGCCACTCAGCCCACGGCTACCCACTAAGCGAACGTGATTTGCCACTTGCGCGCATCAGCCCGGCACCAGGGGCACAGCTTTAACCAATCCGCGTACCGAGTTGCCAAGATAGACGGCATCCGCGCCTGCGAGATCATTGAGGACAAGCTGAGCCTCAACCGCGCGGCCCTCCTCGATCAGCTCTTCCCGCAACGTTCCCGGTAATAAGCCAACGGTGAGAGGCGGGGTCAAAAGTTTGTCGCCTCGTGTTACAAAAATCGTTGTCCGGCTGCCCTCGGCCAATTCACCGCGCTCGTTGAGATAGATCACTTCGTCAGCGCCAAGAGTTTCTGAGTAGTGCTTCCATTCGGTGTCATAGAGTTCGCGGCGCGTGGTCTTGTGATAGAGAAAGAGATCAGCGCTGCTTAAGCGGCTATCCGACACGACGTATCTCATCACAGCAGCCGGCCCAGCCGCCGGTTGCGGCGTCACTGTAACCGTGACATGGCCCTCTTCGTCGAGCAACACCCGCACCCGCGATCTCTCAACCGTCTTGGCCGCAAGAACTGCCTGCACGGCGTCGCGCACGCGTAGCGCATCAAAGCTAAAACCAAAATACCCGGCCGACGCGGCGAGCCGCTTCAAATGCCGGTCATAGAGCCAGATGCCTTTGCCCGGCTCAAACAGCATGGTCTCGATCAACTCGAAACGCCGCACAGGATCGGTTAAAAACTTCATTTTGAGCAGGCATTCGGCGTACTCTTTGGTGCCAACGCTATCGGCCACAACACCCGACCCGATGCCCATCTCGCCCGCGCCGCCGCGGGCGATCACAGCGGTGCGGATGGCAACGTTGAACAGCGCATTGCCGTTTGGTTCAATCCGCCCGATCGCGCCGCAATAGACGCCGCGTGGATCGGTTTCGAGGTCCCGGATCAGTTCCATGGCCCTGATTTTTGGTGCGCCCGTCACGGAGCCAGGCGGAAAAATTGCTTTCAGGAGATCTTCAAGTTTGACGCCGTCTTTGATTTCGGCGCGCACCCCCGATGTCATCTGATGCAGGGTTTTGAAGGTCTCAACCGTGAACAGATCAGTGACCGACACTGAGCCAAGCTCCGCGATGCGCCCAATATCATTGCGCATCAAATCGACAATCATCAGATTTTCAGCCCGGCTCTTGATATCAGCTGCCAGGTGGCGGCGGACTTCGGCGTCGCCTTCGTAGGTGCCAGCACGTGGCGCCGTGCCCTTCATTGGCCGGGTCCAAATGACGTGGCCACGCTGCTCAATAAAGAGCTCAGGTGAAGCCGAAAGAATGGTGACATCTCCTGTATCCACCAAACCGCCGTAAGCAACGCGCTGCTTCAAGCGCAAATCGCGGTAGAGAGCGAGAGGCGAACCCTTGAGGTCAAACTTGGCTTTGAACGTCAGGTTGAGCTGATAAATATCGCCAGAGCGAATGTAATCGAGAACCTTATCAAAACGCTTTAAATACGCACTCGCGTCCCAGGTGTGTTCCAGCGCGCCGAGAAACGGATTACCGATGGCTTCGGCCTTGAGCCAGCTCTGCACCTCTGCGCCGGAAAGTTCGCGTGGCCCTGTATAGAGCCCAAACCACATCAGCGGCATCGCGCGGATTTCCGGCATCAGATGTGCAAGTTTCGGCTCCAACACATAGCCTAGCTCGTAGGAAAAAAATCCGGCTGCGTGCAGGCCTTTGCTCAGGCCGGCTTTAAGCCGTGCGAGCGCGTTCGCAACGCCGCCTGGCGTATCGGCGCGGACAATTTCAACAGGGTGCTCAAATAGCACCGAGATCGCATCCGAGCGCGTGCTGTTATCGAGCAGCACGAAGCCCTCGGCGAGCGTGGGTGTCTTGTGGGACGATGCTGAGGGCAGTTTTGACGTCATGCCTGCTTCTAACCCGGACTATGTGCCAACGCCAATGGCAGGCTCGTGTCAATTGTTGTGCTCACCACCCGAGCCATGGGCCATGCGCAGGGTCAGGCGGAAATCGCTTTTTGCCTCGTGCCAAGCGCTGCGACAAAAAACCCGCAGCACCCTATTATGGAGATATCGTGGGGTGGTAAATGCGCGAACACACTCATTCACTAGCGCTTGTGGGCCTCTACCATTTCAGATCGATCAGCTGGCCAACGGGATAAACTGCGGCGCGGGCTTCCCTCGCTGACTTTTTGTGTTATAAGCCGGTTATTGGGAGCCGCTCGGCAACGGGCGGCTTTTGTCATCCGCACTGCCTTACGGGCCCTCTGCCCTGCAGCCGTGATGGCACCACACTCCTTAGGTATCGCGGGGTGGAGCAGCCCGGTAGCTCGTCAGGCTCATAACCTGAAGGTCG
>JAYTQI010000422.1:0-6993 GCA_043746825.1 Hyphomicrobium sp.
GGCGTTTCTCGAATTTCAGAGCCAGGCGGGTCAACGCCTCGTTCTTCTCTCCAGCCATGCCAAGATGACGCATGTCGATTTCGCGTTTGGACCGGACGACACCCTGTTACTGGGGCGAGAAAGTGCAGGCGTACCAGACGATGTCCATGGCATGGCTGCCGCGCGCATTAAGATTCCCATGCGTGAAGGGTTAAGATCCCTCAACATCGCCGTGGCCGCAGCGGTGGTACTCGGCGAGGCGCTGCGCCAGACGCATGGATTTCCGCCTCAAGTCCGTGATCGAATTGGAACAGCCTAATAGCTATGTTACGGAAAACCAAAACGGGCTTTCAAGCTAATCAAGAACCCGGCTATGCCACAAGGAGAAACGTTACGATGCGTACCGTCTTAATTGCTGCACTGGCTCTTGGCTTTTCGGTCTCCGCAGTGCTCGCCGATGACGACGATGACAAGAAATCCAAGAAGCCGAAAATGAAATTCTGGAATTTAACTGGTGCCGATCTGACGGAATTGTCGCTCGCACCAGCAGGCACCGATAAGTTTGGCGAGAACCAGACCAAGAATGACGATAACGGCTTGGCCGAGAATGACGAGCGTCTGCCCCTCACCAACGTGACGGCCGGCAAATATGATGTCCGCATCAAAGATAAAAGTGGCCGCACCTGCCTGATCAAAGATGTCGAGGTGAAGGACACAGGCCCTTATGCTTTCTCAATCGAAACCGAGCAATTGAAGGACTGCAAGAGCTAAGCCCGTGGACCTTCGCGGGCTCAACTTTACTCCGCCGCTTCCCTAGCGAGGAATCCACCGGATTGCCGGGCCCAGAGGTCCGCGTACAGCCCGCCGCGGCTCAACAGCTCGTTGTGGCTGCCTTCCTCGATGATGCGGCCTTCATCCATAATGACGAGCCTGTCCATCGCGGCAATGGTTGAGAGGCGATGCGCAATCGCGATCACGGTTTTGCCCTTCATCAAGGTCTTGAGGCTCGCCTGGATCGCGGCTTCAACCTCGCTGTCGAGCGCACTCGTGGCTTCATCCAAGATCAGGATTGGCGCGTTCTTCAACAACACGCGCGCAATTGCGATGCGCTGGCGCTGACCACCCGACAGTTTTACGCCACGCTCGCCGACATGCGCGAGATAGCCCCTGCGGCCCTTCATGTCCTCAAGTGCTGGAATGAAATCCGCCGCCTGTGCTAGCTCGGCCGCAGCCTCAACTGCGGCGTCGCCAGCGTCCGGGCGGCCGTAGAGAATGTTGTCCTTGACCGAGCGATGCAGAAGCGAGGTGTCCTGCGTCACGAGGCCAATCTGCGCTCGCAAGCTATCTTGCGTCACCTTTTTGATGTCCTGGCCGTCGATCAGAATGCGGCCCTGCTCGAGGTCATAAAACCGCAGTAGCAGATTGACGAGCGTCGATTTGCCCGCGCCCGAGCGCCCAACGAGACCGACTTTCTCTCCAGGCCGGATATTGAGCGACAGGTTCTCGATTACCCGAACCGGCTGGTCGGCGCCCGCGCTGACGCCTTTGCCATAGTGGAAACCAATGCCGTCGAAGTGGATTTCGCCTTTTGATACGGCAAGAGTGGCGGCGTTTGGGGTATCAAAAACGCTTTGCACCTTCGAAATCGTTTCCATGCCCTCGTGCACGACGCCGATGTTTTCAAAAATGCCCGAGATGGTCCACATCACCCAACCTGACATGCTGACAATGCGGATGACGAGGCCGATGACGGCGGCAATAGCGCCGGTCGAGACCAGGCCGTCGCCCCACAGCGTTATTGCCAGCCAACTGGCCGCCACGATCAACACACCGTTCAGGCTATAGAGCGCGAACTCCATGCCGGTGATCAGCCGCAGCGAGGCCTGCCATTTCTGCATTTGATCGCGGAAGGCGTCGCGCGCGTACTCTTCCTCGCGCTCGGCGTGGGCGAATAATTTTACAGTCAAGATGTTGGTGTAGCTGTCAACGATGCGCCCGATCAGCATCGAACGGGCTTCGGAGGAATCGGTTGAACGCTTCTTGATGCGCGGCACGAAATACGACAGCGCCACGATATACGCGACCAGCCACGCCAATAGCGGCAACGTCAAGCGCCAGTCTGCGGCCCAGAATAATATCAGTGCGCCGCCGAATTGCACAGCCGCGTACCACAACGCATCGACCAGCTGCACCACGCTTTCCCGCAAAGCGGGTGCGGTCTGGATGATCTTGTTGGCGACACGGCCCGCAAAGTCATTCTGGAAGAAGCCGAGCGACTGGCGCAGCACATAGCTGTGCGTCTGCCAGCGAATACGGTTTGTGAACGTCGTCGCCACCAGCTGGTTCTTGACCAGATCGTGCACGGTCGAAACAATCGGGCGGGCGATGAGCGCTATAAACGTCATCCACAGCAGAATACCGCTATTGTCACTCATAAAGTTTTTCGGCTCAGGCGCCGCTTTCATCAGATCCACGAGCGTGCCGATGAAGGCAAACAGCATGACCTCGATTGCGGAGCCCAGAAACCCCATCACCAGCAGGGCCACAAATGCTGGCCAGACCGGCTTGATGAAATGCAGGTAAAATGCCCCAAGCTGATCTGGCGGGCGCACGATTCCTGGCCGCGCAAACGGGTCGATGCGCGTCTCAAACCAGGTGAAAATCTTGCCCAACATGGCGAGCTCGTCAATCTCAGCATTGGAACAGCGTTAGGACGCGCGAAAATGAGGTCCGCGCGTGCAAGGCCGTTGATTAAAGGACATGATAACGGCTAACGGTCATTTCAGCCAAAAACAAGACGAACGGACCCTTGCTCGCATGAACGCTCCAGATAGCCCATTAGACCAGAACAAAGCCACAGCCCGCGCCTGGTTTGAAGACTTGCGCGACCAAATCTGCCTCGCCCTCGAAAAGCTTGAGACGGATTTGCCCGCAAATGCCCCTCATGGTGGGGAAGCGGTGGCTAAGTTTACGCGCACGCCCTGGGACCGCACTGACCACAACGGCGCCAAGGGCGGCGGCGGCGTCATGAGCATGATGCATGGCCGGGTTTTTGAAAAAGTCGGCGTCCACACCTCGACGGTCTATGGAGAGTTTGCCCCTGAGTTCCGCAAGCAAATTCCGGGTGGCGAAGAGAACCCGAATTTCTGGGCATCTGGCATATCTCTCATTGCGCACCCCTGGAACCCGAATGTGCCAGCCGTACACATGAACACCCGCATGGTCGTGACCAACAAGTGGTGGTTCGGCGGTGGCGCGGACTTGACCCCGGTCCTTGATGCCCGCCGCACCCAAACGGATGCCGACACCCTTGCATTTCACACCGCCATGTATGGCGCATGTTCAGCCCACAAAATCGCCGACTATCCACGCTTTAAGTAATGGTGCGACGAGTATTTTTATCTTCCCCACCGCAAGGAAATGCGAGGCATTGGGGGAATTTTCTATGACTACATTACACCGTCCGCAGAAGAAGGCGGGTTCGACGCCGCTCTGGCCCTGACACGCGATGTCGGCAAGGCCTTTTTAGGTGTCTACCCGATGTTGGTGCGCGGCAACTACACGGCCGGCTATGATGATGCGAAGCGCGAAGAACAGCTGATCCGGCGCGGCCGCTATGTCGAATACAATTTGCTCTATGATCGCGGCACTATGTTTGGCCTCAAAACCGGCGGCAATGTTGAAAGCATCTTGTCCTCCATGCCACCTTTGGTCAAATGGCCGTGATCCGGGCTTGAACCAGTACGGAAGACTGAGGGCAAAAATCTAGCAGCAGGCTACGCTCGTAGTCGCGTATGTGGCGACCCGGCAGGTTGGCCCCAGAAAGTCCTTGAGAGGAGTCCTAGCCCCATGCTGTTGCGCGCAACGATTTCCGCACTCTGCGTCATTGCCGCCGCTGCCGGGTACGCTACAGCTGGTGAGGAACGGCTGGTCGCCTTCGAAAATCTTCTCTCCTATGTCTTTTTCGAGGACGAGATCGCCTACATGGATCCGAAGGAATTCTTTTGTAAAAACATCGCCCTTCCTGGCGAAGGCGATGCCTGCGACGCCTCATTCCGCATTGTCGATGAAAATTCCTGCAAGATCGAAGTAACGCGGGAATTCCGCGCAACCTGGGGCGACGGCAAGGGCCGCGAGTACATGCGCGCCAGGGAAGTGTTCACGGTTGCCAATCTCGATCTGACGCGCACGCAGCCAACGTGGGACAACGACACGCGAACAACACGCGCCGTATTTGAATCTGACGTCGATATTTACCGGCATGAAGGATACCAGTTTTCTTACGACCTCGATGACAAGGGGCAATACAAATCCTGCCGCTTAGACGACCAGAGCGTTCCGATGCCGGAAGCTGACTGCGTACTCAAAGGCGCTAAGCCACCATCCTCCTCGAAGAAAATGACATTACTGTTCAGCCAGGCCGGGTTCAACAGAGCCATGACAGCGGTCAACTATCTGCAAGCCAAATACTGCCCGGCGGGCGGGAACAAGTTGTAAAGAAAAGTAACGATGTCACTCTGCTGCTTCGCGGCCAAACTGGAGATCGGCGAGCCGGGCATAGATGCCGCCCTTGCGAATGAGTTCGGCGTGCGTCCCCTGCTCGACAATCCGGCCTTCATCGAGAACCAGAATCCGGTTGGCCTTTTGCACGGTCGCCAGGCGATGCGCGATGACAATGGTGGTGCGGTCTTTCATGACACCTTCAAGCGCGCGCTGCACTGCGCCCTCACTCTCAGCATCTAATGCACTGGTGGCTTCGTCGAGCAGCAAAATAGGCGCGTTTTTAAGAATCGCGCGGGCAATGGAAATGCGTTGGCGCTGCCCACCGGACAGTGTCACGCCGCGCTCACCGAGCTTGGTGTCGTAACCGTCTGGCAGCGCTCGAATGAAGTCGTCGGCTTGGGCCGCAACTGCTGCACTGCAGACAGCGTTCAGCGTCGCTGCAGGGGTGCCGTAGCGAATGTTCTCGATGACGGTATCGGCAAACAGCGCAATATCCTGGGGCACCAGAGCGATGCGCCCACGCAGTTTATCGAGGTCGGCGGTTGCGGCGTTGACGCCATCGACAGAAACGGCACCTGATTGCGGATCATAAAAACGCAGGATCAGGCTGAAAATCGTTGTTTTACCAGCGCCTGAGGGGCCGACAAGCGCCACCGTCTCACCCTTGGCAAGCTTGAACGACACAGAGTGGAGCGCACGGGTATCCGAGCGGTTCGGATAGGTGAACGTGACATTCTCGAACGCGACAAGACCCAGTGCTGGTTCCGGCAACGCCACTGGATTGTCCGGAGAACGGATTGTAGGCACTTCAGCCAGCATCTCGCCGAGCCGCTCAGCAGCACCGGCTGCCTGGCTAATTTCGCCCCAGACTTCGGAAAGTTCAGCGAGGGCGCCGGCCGCGAACAGCGCGTAGAGTACGAATTGACTTAGCCGGCCACCGGTCATTTGCCCGGCGATGACAAGAGTTGCACCATACCAAAGCACGCCTACGATGCTTGCAACGGTCAGAAAAACGGTGACGCCTGCCAAAATAGCCCGGGCTTTGGAGCGCTGACGTGCTGCTTCAAATGATTTCTCGACCTCAGCTGCAAAGCGATCCGAGACAGCTTTCTCGTTGACGTAAGCCTGCATGGTGCGATGCGCGGATAGATTTTCAGAGGCATATGCGGAAGCTTCCGCAACAGTATCTTGAGCGCGCCTCGACAGTTTACTGATCGAGCGGCCATAACCAACCAGCGGCAAAACTATGAGCGGGATAGCGACCAGCACCATCAAGGAAAGCTGCGTGCTGGTGACAAACATCATCGCCAGCGCACCAATCAACATGATCGTATTGCGCGCGGCCTGGCTGAGCGTTGAGCCCGCAACCGATTTGATTTGCGTGGTATCGGCGGTCAGCCGGCTCATCATTTCGCCGGAGTGGCTTCTGTCGAAAAATGCAGGACCCAGACGGGCGAGATGCGCAAATGTCTTGGCGCGCAAGTCCGCGACAACGCGTTCACCAAGCCAATTTACGCAATAGATACGCGTTGGACTTGCCAGCGCAATGATCAGCCCGATGCCAATTAATGTGAGAAAATAACTGTCGACTAGTCCTGCGTTATTGGCGCCAAAGCCATTATCCATCATGCGGCGGACGGCAATCGGTAACGACAACGTCGCGAGTGCCGAGACGGTCATGGCCACAAAGGCTGCTACGAGCATGGTTTTGTATTTGAGGATCAGCGGTTTCAATTCGAGCAGAGGGCGCAACGGCTGGCGCTTCTTATCGCTGTCCTCAGGCCCAGCTTTTGCGGCCTCAGTGGTTGCGTCCGCGGCTGTGGTCTTCTGCATATCGGTCTGTGGTCCTAATTGGGCCTCGTCCGGTTTGGCTCCGGGGGAGACCCCTAAATCCTTGTTTACGGGAACATTTGGCAGCCGCGACAACCGGCGGACCATGCCTCACGGCGGCAGCACCCTCAAGGTACAACCTTGCAAAAAGGACATTGGGCCGCGACCTTATCGCCTATATGCCCCCAACCTGTGCTTGTCCCGGGCCGCCTTCTCGGTTAGAGAGAGTGCGAAAACCGCATGTTTCCGGACGCGCTGGCTGGCACCGTATCCTTCAGCCAAGATATTAGCGTTTTTAACCCATCAGAGCAGATTATATGAAAAAAGACGCTGGCCTCCATCCCGACTACCACCAGATCAAAGTGGTGATGACCGATGGCACCGAATTCATGACCTATTCAACCTACGGTAAGGAAGGCGACTCGCTTTCGCTTGATATCGACCCATCCACGCACCCAGCATGGACCGGCGGCGATACCAAGCTGATGGACCGTGGTGGCCGTCTATCGCGCTTCAAGAAGAAGTTCGAAGGTATCTTCTAAGGGACCAACGCAGCCGCATGCGGCTTGATAGCAAGATCTGATAATGAAAAAGGCCCTTTTAGCGGGCCTTTTTTTGTGTCGTCAAATTTTGTGTGGCGGTTAGCTGTTTTTGCCTGAGAAGGCGCGTTCCAAGAGACTC
>JAYTQI010000423.1:0-3164 GCA_043746825.1 Hyphomicrobium sp.
GATCCGCTCGACGTGCACTGGCTCACGCAGACGCTCAAATTGATCGAAGAATTCGAGTGCCATATCATTCACGTCTCGAGCGTGGAAGACGCCCGCGCGCTCATTGCTCAACATGATTTTGATGTCGCGCTGCTTGATTATCATTTGCCCGATGGCCGCGGTGATGATGTGCTGAACATTCTGGAACAGAAAGCGGGCCGCTGCGCCGCTATCATGGTCAGCGGCGGCACGATGTCTGAGGTCTCGCTATTTGCCCTTGGCGCGGGCGCTGTCGCCGCTATCGGCAAAGATGACCTCAACCCCTCCTTGCTTGAGACCACCATCCGGTTCGCTTTGCGCAACCAGGCGGCGCGGCGGCAAGTGGGGGTGGGATAGGGGATGTTTCGCTCCCATCCCGCAACACCGGAAGCTTTCCGCTTGTCATCCTAGGCCTTGTGCCTAGGATCCATTGCTCAACAGACTCCGCTGTTGAGATGAGCCCCACCGATGCAAACATATTGCGTCTATATTCTCGCCAGCAAACCTTATGGGACGCTCTACATTGGCGTCACCCGCTGCCTTGTTGGCCGCGTTCTGCAACACCGCGAAGAATTTTTCGAAGGCTTCACCAAGCGCTATGGTGTCAAGATGCTGGTCTACTACGAGGCTTTCGAAGACGTGCGCGTGGCGATTCAACGCGAGAAGTCCTTAAAGCGTTGGCCCCGCGCCTGGAAGATCAACCTGATTGAGCGCGACAATCCGCATTGGACCGATCTGTTTCCAGGGCTGATTTTTGTGCCGAAGCCTGCGAGCGGTAGAGCAAGTGGATGACTGTCATCCCAGGGCTTGTCCCTGGAATTCATCAGGCCGCGTATCCGGCGCGAATGGATAATCACGGGTATTGCAGCTTGGGAGAACGCTTGAAAAAACGCAGTATGTGGAGAAATGGATCCTAGGCACAAGGCCTAGGATGACAGCGGCGGGGATGACGAGGTAGCACCACTCACCCCACCTTCACCACCAGCACCGTCGCATTATCCTGGTGCGGTTCGCGGAGGGCTTCGACGGCGCGGATGATGGCGCGGGCGACGGCTGAGGGACCGTCAGAACCGTAGCCTTGGATGATGCGGGCGATCTCGTCTTGCTCAAGCGTTTCAACGCCATCGCTGGCGAGCACAATGTAATCTCCGGATTCCAGCGCCAATGGCTGCATCGAAATATCGACCATGTCGAGTTCATCGCCCGTGACAGCTGAACGCAGCATGTGACGGCGCGGATCGCGGCGGGCTTCGGCTTCTGTCAGGCGGCCTTCCTCAACCATACGGTCGAGTTCGGGCGCTAATGAGTGATCCTCATTCAACACCGCCACTTCGCCGCGCCGGAACAGATACAAAGGACTATCCCCAACGCTTACCCATTCGATGCCACTGTTGGAGAATGCGGCACCAATCAATGTCGAGCCCATGCCCGACAAAGTCGGGTTGTCTGAGACCTTAGATGCGATGGCTTCATTGGCCGCATGCAGCGCGGCCACTAGCCGCGACTGAGCTTCGCCGTGGCCAAGGATCGCAGTTGATAGAAACTGATCGCACACCAAACGGCTCGCAAGCGCGCCACCCGCGTGCCCGCCCATGCCGTCGGCGAGCACAGCAAAACTCCCGCCGCCCTCAGGCGGAAAAGCGCCGTGGGTCTGAATAAACGGACCCTCGGCGCCTGGCCAATAAGCGGCGGTATCTTCCTGGTAGTCGCGTGCGCCGCGCGTGGTTGCGACAGCATGCTCGAAGGATGGCATCAATCTTTGGCTTCCGAAATCTCCGACCAGTCGAATTCCGTCCCGCAGAAGGGCAGAAATGCAACCTGCGTGCGCCCAAGCGTGATGACATCCATCGCTTTGAGCGGCACAGCCCCGGCCGGGCGCTTGTCGTTGACCGACACAACATTGGTTTTAGCAAGGTTTGGCACGAACAGGAAAGAGCGATCCGCCGAGTCATAGCGGATATAGGCCTGTTCTTCGTGCGAAATGGCTTCATCGCCAAAGTCGAGGGCGATGCGGTTGGAGGCTGAGCGCCCGACCGTGTTGTTGCCTTCAAAGACTGGGCGATGGGCGCCAAGGCCAGGGCCGCCGACGATGACGAGGAAGCCGACGACCGGATCCTGCGCGAAGGTTTGGCGGGCGATTTTTTGACGGCCACGCACCAGGATCGTGCGATCAGCTTTTTCGGGCTCTGGCGTTTCCGGAGTTTCGCGGCGCACGACGCGCGTGGTCGGCGGGGTATTGAATTCAACGTGGCGCTCAGGTGCTTTGGGCGCGGCTGCCGTGCGCGCGAGACGGGCAGCGGCTTCCGCACTTAGCAGCGCTGCATCGATGATTGGCGGCGCGATTTGAATCAGGGGCGGACTCGCAACCACGACTGGAATGACTTTAGCTTCGAGCGGCGACACGATGACAGCCGCGCCTTGTGTATCGTCACGGCCCGCTGCCCTGAGCGCGTCTTTCAAACTTCCCAAAAATCGCCCGGCTTTAATGGCTTTTGCGCCGTTGCCCGCACTCGATTCACCCCGCTCCGTGGTCATGTCATACCCTCCGTTGATGGAAATTCAGTTTTGGTTGGACTGTTACAAAAGTCTGGCGCGTCCGGCAGTCTTTGGCCTTGGCCCTGCCTGAGCCGTCACAACAGACCGGCGTGAAAACGTAACCGGCCGGGACCAAGTTCGATGAGATCGCCGTCGTTGAGCCTGGCGTCGCCACAACGCTGGCCGTTGACGATAAGACCGTTGCCATCGGTCCCTGACAAATCCGTGATCCAGTAGTCGCCAATATCCTCGCGATGAATTGCGGCGTGATAACGATGCACCGCGTTGCTCGGGATGCGAATGTCGTTGTCGTCCTCGCGTCCAATGCGGAGCATGTCGCGCAGTATGGCGTAGTGGGCGCCACGCTCGCCGACGACCTCAACCGAGGCGTGAGCTTGGCCCGCAACCTTGATGGCATCACCAACGATATTGGCGCTGACATCCTCTTCCGCGACGCTCAACGGCCGCCGGCGGTAGCGCCGCGTTTGCTCGGGCGCGCGCCGTAACCACGCGACAGCACGCAACGCCAAAACGGCGAGCGGCACAGCAACGACGAGTGCGAAACACAACATGAGAGCAGGAGCGGCGTCGAAACCGCGCAAAATCGTCTC
>JAYTQI010000424.1:0-3157 GCA_043746825.1 Hyphomicrobium sp.
GCAGTTGGGTTAGAAGCCGTTGGTGAAATCGCGAGCTCGTTGCTATTGGCGAGCAACAAACGCGGGATCACATCATTTTCAATAATCTTGGAGAGTAAAGATTGCCGGTCCTCTGAGCGTGACGGGTGCGGCTGCGACGGCCACTGTACATTGAGCTCTGGCGGCGGAACCCACGTTTCACAACCAGAACTATCATCCTGGTCCATAATCTCTTGCTTGCCCATCATTCAGTTCCCCCGCTTGATACTTTACAAAAGTCAAAAAGACTTCACCGGAGGATGCCGGATGGTGCTCGCCTTTCCTTATTCAAGGCCGCGACCAGCGGGTAAAAAGCATAGACTTAAGAAAATGACCACGCAAAACTTCAGACAAAAGTTGTTGCGCTGCACAGGCGGCTGAGGTGATTGATGCCATGCTGCGGCTTGAGAAGGTGATGGATTTCAGATGAGGTTTTCAGTGCTTACAATTTTGACTGGCCTTTTGGTTGTCGTCATCGCGGCAGGCGCATGGCTATGGACCCCCGACAAATCCCGAGACGCGTTAGAGACCAAGTATCTGAAATCAAAATCGGATTATCTCGATGTTGCAGGATTCAAACTGCACGTCCGCGATAACGGGCCAAAGACAGCGCCAGCCGTTATTTTCATTCATGGTCTGGGCTCGAGCCTGCACACATGGGAGCTTTGGGCCCAATCGCTTTCAGAGAGCTTCAGGGTTATTCGCTATGATCTTCCGGGCTTTGGGCTGACTGGACCTGATCCCACCGGGGACTACAGCGAGGCTCGTGGCATCCAGGTGCTTGCCGCCCTCATGGACAAGCTCGAAATTAGCCGCGCCAGCCTGGTAGGAAACTCCATCGGCGGGCGGCTCGCTTGGAATTTTGCAGCGCAATATCCAAAGCGCCTCGAAAAACTTATTTTAATTTCTCCAGACGGTTTTGAAAGCCCAGGTTACGAATACGGCAAGCACCCTGAGGTGCCGGCCTTCGTCAAACTGATGCGCTATGCTTTGCCAAAAGCGTTTCTGCGCATGAACCTTGTGCCGGCCTACGCAGATCCGGCGCGCCTAAGCGATGAAACATTGACCCGCTACTATGAGCTGCTAATTGCGCCGGGCGTCCGTGATGCCATGATTGCGCGCATGGAGCAGACGGTTTTAGTGCGGCCGGAGCCACTCCTGCAGCGGATCGAGGCTCCAACGCTCCTGATTTGGGGAGAGAAGGACGCGTTGATCCCCATATCAAACGCGGCTGATTATTTGAAAACCATCCCAAATTCGCAGTTGGTCAAGCTTCCGGGCCTAGGTCATGTCCCGCAGGAGGAGGCCCCGGCGGACTCGCTTGTGCCGTTGCAAAAATTTCTCGAGCGGTAGGTTGAGCTCAAGAAGCTGCGTCTGTCGGTTTTTCATCCTCCGGCTCTTTCTCGCCCGTCATCACCGGCATCACAATTGTGAGCTGGCCTGCTTTGATATTGACCTCAGGCACGCAGGCATTGGTGAAGGGGACATAGTCTGTGTCTGTGCTTCCAGTCATGCGGATTTCGAGCAGATCGCCGGCGCCGAAATTCTCAACCGCCACGACCTCACCTATTGACGAGCCCTCTGGCGTCACCGCGCGCAGGCCGATGAGATCGGCGTGGTAATATTCAGCCTCCGCCGCCTTAGGCAGTTTGGCGCGATCAACGTAGAGTTCGATGCCGCTTAATGTCTCGGCCCCATTGCGGTCTTTGATGCCGTCAACGCGCGCCACCACACCCTTGTCAGTCACGCGAACGACTTTAAGTTTAAAGGAGCGCTTAGCTTCTTTATCACTCAACGGACCGTAAGCGGCGATGTCCTCCGGGTTGCCGGTGTAGGTGCGGACCAGGACCTCGCCACGGATGCCGTGGGCGGCGGCGAAACGGCCAAGGAGAATGCGTTTTTCTGGTTTACTTGATGTCATAGGCCCGTGATGCCCCGGCCCGCTCAATCCGGCAAGGGGCCAAGATAGCTCAGCTCTACTTCGATGCGGCCCGAGCCCACTTTAATGATAGCCTTTGAGTTTGGATTCGGGCTTTGAAAATGCCCCTCGATATTGAGAGTGGTGCCCTGCGTACCGCCCAGAAAGCCGGTGATCAGCTCTCCGTCTGGCGGCACGTCAAATTTGAGGCGGACTTGGCTGTGGCCGCTTTCTGATTGGAATTCAACGGCTCCGGTGAACACGCCGCCGTTGCGGTCAGATCCTAATATTTTCCCATCGCGCAGGATCGCTAGCGCGCTGCCGGTTTCAGGTGTTTTAGTGTCCAGGCTGCGGTAGGCAATTTTGTAAAGGCCTTGCTCGAACATGGGGGCCGTTGTTGAAATTTTATTCGGACGCCCACTGTGGCGCCCAGTATTGATCAAATTCTAGTTATACAACGTTCAGGACACGTAAATAATTTAGTTCAAATTTGAACAATCAAACAAATTAAAAAAACCCCCGGCCACCGGCCAGGGGTTTGAGATTTTTTTGCTGGGCTGGAAAATTTAAGCAGCATCGCCCTTGGGCGCGGCGGCAGCTTCAGCGGCCTTGGCGGCTTTATCGGCAACAGCGGCAGCGCGCTCCTGAGCCTTCTTCTTCGGCTTGGCGCGCTCTGGATTGTTGGACGCCGTGCGCTTGGCAAGTCCCAGGCCGTCAAGGAGACGCATGACGCGATCAGTCGGCTGGGCGCCAACACCAAGCCAGTGCTTGACGCGATCCGAGTTGATCTTGACGCGCTCGGGGTTATCCTTTTTCAGCATCGGGTCAAAGGTGCCGATTTGCTCGATATAGCGGCCATCGCGCGGGCTCGTGCCGTGGGCAACGATGACGTAGTAGTACGGGCGCTTTTTGGTACCGCCGCGCGAAAGCCTCATCTTGACTGCCATTGGGTCGTTCTCCTTCGGTTTTATGGATGGGTTGGATTTGCAGGTTCGGAAAATCGCTTGAAGAGATCGTCGAGACGCTCTTCGCCACGGACACCATTCAGGGCTTTGAAGACTTCGACGCCAATCTGGCCATCGTCGTGGATATCAATTTCCCATCTCTCGCCCGGCACGATTGCGACAATCGAAACCGCGTTGGGCAGATATTTTGTGACTTGATAATGGATGCGCGCCACGTCGAGCCGCGTGCACAAAAGCAGCAGCTTGTTCATTGGCT
>JAYTQI010000425.1:0-16767 GCA_043746825.1 Hyphomicrobium sp.
GGTCAATGCCCCGGCCTCAATGCTGATTTGGTACGTTCGCGCGGCCTTAGCCGAGGCTCAAAGCTTATCCTGCTGAACAGGGGCCTCGTCATCGCCAGCTTGATCGGGCGCGAACTGCGGAGTTACCGGAGCTGAGTGGTCAGAACCGCCACCGCCACCTTGGCCTTTGTCGCCGCCCTTGTCGCCGCCCTTGCCGTCACGGCCTTCGCCGTGGTGACTCCAGCCGCCGTGACGGTGATGACCGCCCCAACCGCCGCCTACGTCACCATCTTCGGCAAAGCGGTGGTCGTGATGACCATGGCGTCCATCCATTCCCGGAGAAAGTTCGTGCATCAACGGGCGCAGGACATCCTTTTGCTCATCTGAGAGCGACGCATAAAACGGCTTGAAGGCCCCCGCGAAAGCGCTCATGCGGGTGGCGCGATCCGACATCATCTGGCTCATCTTGTCGATGCCAGCCGCCATGTCTGGCTTCTTGCCGTCAGCGCGATCTTTCTCATGCTGTTCGCGCATGGCCTTCCACTCAGCGCGCTTGGTATCGCGCATCTTGAAGGTGTCGCGGACCTGGGCTTCGATCGGCGCCCAAAGCTTGTCTTGATCTGGCGAAAGCTTCAGCGCGGCCTTCGCCATCGCCAGGCGTCCTTCATCCAAGCGGGCGCGGGTTTCTGGCGTCATGTTATGCCAGGCCGCATGTTCGACACCCTTGGCGATGGCGTAGGTCGCGGGAATAGCGGCAGCAGCCGCTATGGCAAAGAGAACACCGCGTGATAATTTCAACATCTCAAAGTCTCCTCTATTGGACGGCGCCGCCGAGCTTCCGGGGGAGGGGATCGCGGCGCTTTCGAGGATTAGAACGGGGGGCCACAGCGCTTTCCGTCGCGCAAATTTTTCCGTGGCGCTACTTCAAGGATTTGTCGAGGTTTTTGGCGGCAGCATAGCCCTCTGCCGTCTCGAGACCGGTGGCGCCGGTCAGAATCGCGCCATCGAAATCGGCGCCGGTGATGTCGGCGCCTGAGAAATTGGCCGACGTTAAATCTGCCTTGGTGAAGTCACAATCAGCCAGCTTGGCGCCCGTAAAATCTGCGCCAGAAAACCGCGTGAATTGAAAGACCCCTTTGTGCAAATCGGCCCGCACCAGCTTGGCGCCGGTAAAGTCTGCGCCGTTAAAAACCGCGCGCGGCCGGTAAGAGCCCCAGGTAGCAATCAGCAGTCCCATCCGCGCATCCGTCAAATCCGCGTTGCGGAAGTTGGCGCCATCAAGTCTCGCTGCAATATGCGCGCCGCTGAGGTTGGCGGTCTCAAAGTTCGGCGCATCGTTGCGGTCTGGCTCAAGGGTGGCAAAGGCTGCGACAGTGAGGAGCGTCGCGCCCTTGAGATTGGCACCAGAAAAATCGGTGTGCGTGAGAAGGGCGTTGTCGAGCTTAGCACCTTCAAGATTAGCGCCTTTAAGGGAGGCGTTTCTCAGATCCGCGCCGTAGAGGTTCGCGCCAACGAGGCGCGCTTGCTTGAAATTCAAACCAGTGAGATCGAGAAAGCTTAAATCTTTAGCGCCGAAGTCAACCGGCGCGGTCGCACGAAACAATGTCTCCGTGACGCTGTGCGCAGTTAAATCGGCGCCACGCGCAAGCGGCGCGCTGAGACCGGCCAAAATCATCACGGCAACACGTCTCAAAGTTCATTCCTTTGCATGTAAACTTCACTCTAAGACCAAACGCACGTGACTGCCACGTAGACCTCACAGCTTGGGCGGCCGCAATTTTTACGTGTGCGCTGCATCGTCTCGGCTCAGGATGATCATAAGGCTGAAACTTAACAGATTTTCTGGTCTTGTGGGCGTTATCTAACGTGCCATCAGGTAGACTCAGCTGCGCGTCTCGTCCAGCGTTCAGACCGATGGCTAAACCGACTGTTCTGGAGGGATTCATGTTTCGCGCAACCCAAAATCACAACTGCCGCAGCCTTGGTATTGTAGCGGCGTTACTGACGTTGCCAGCATTGGCCGCGCCAGCGTTCGCGGACCGCGATGCTGTGCGAAACGGCAAAAGCTGGAGCATCCAGCTTCAGGGCAATACCAGTGCCATGAAGAAGGGCAACTCGGATGTCGCAGTGGTCGATCCAGATGAGGTGAGAAATCCGTCTGCCCTCAAGACTAAAGCCAAGGGCGGCAAACGCGCGGTCCTGGCCTACATCTCAATCGGTGAAGCCGAAGAAGGCCGCGCCTACATGAAGAAAGGTTCAAAGAAGTGGCTAACCAAAGACGGCCAGGGCTGGAGCGGAAACTACAAGACGCGATTCTGGGATGAAGAATGGAAGGGCATCGTCAAGTCACGCGTCAAAGCCGCGCTCGCGGCCGGCTATGATGGCGTCTATCTCGACCGGGTCGATACTTACGAGCGCATGAACGCGCCGGGTGGCTCGCGCAAAGCCATGGTCAACTTTGTCAAAGAAATTGCTTCTGACGCGCGCAAATCAAAGCGCAATGCCGCAATAGCCGTACAAAATGCCGAAGAACTTCTCACCGACAATGACTATGTCGACACCATTGACGCCGTCGGCAAGGAAGACCTCTACCACGGCATCAACCACGACGGCAGCCGCAACAACAAGGGCGCCGTGAAAGCGAGCGTGGATCTCCTAAAGAAGGCCAAAGCGCGCGGTAAAGGCGTTTATGTCGTCGAATACCTCAATGGGGACGGCGCAAAACGCGTCCGCAATGAAGCCAGCCGTGACGGCTTTGTTGCGAGCACAGGCAAGCGCAAACTCGACACCGCGACGGAAGATTGAGCCCACTCCGCCTGTAAGGCCCAGCCATGGCCGCAAAGCCACACTCTGGAGTTGAAATCCCTGGCATAATTTCTTTGGTGGTCACAACTGTTGGAAGCGGCGCCCTGTCAGTGCGATAGTTGGGCGGAATAAGAGGCGCGGGTATCAACCTGTGCGGTGTAGCGATGGGGAGCGGGGCAATCGTGAAACGATCAGCGCTAAAGGTGTGCGTGGCATTACTGGGGCTTGGTCTTGCCAGCCCAGCGCCATCGTACGCATTGACAAAAGACACGTCCGCAAAGCCCGCCGCTGCAGGGGCAGCTACACCGGCAACAAAGGGGGCGCAAGCGCCTGGCAAAGCTCTCGACGATGTCTGGCCTAAGCCAGTTCAAGAATTCCTTGATGGCAAGTACCTGGAACGCGCCGATGTCGTGCTGACCAGCCGCAAGGGCGACATCTCGTCGTCGCTGATCCGCTGGGCCACCAATTCAGCATTTTCGCATTCCGCCCTTGTCTATACGGGCCGCCAGTTCGACCAGGGCATCTCAGAAACCTTCGTGATCGAGGCTGGCACCAGCGGCGTGGACCTGACCCAGCTGAAGCACTACGTCGAGAACAAGAGCAATTTCGTCGCCATCAAGCGCTTCAAGCGTGACTGGTTCACGGCCGATAGGCAAGCACGCGTGCGCGGCGTGCTGCTCGACAAGATCAAGGACACTTACGATTACTGGACGATTTGGCGAGTAGCAAAGAATCTCTGGTTCGGCGTGCAATCGAAGATGAGCAGCAAAGAAAAGACCGTCGCTTCGTATAACAAGAAAGCGTGGCAGCCGCCCAACGAGTACATATGCTCTGGCTTAGTTCAGATTGGATTCGTGCAAACCGTCATCGAAGGCATTGGGCGCGGAGAACTCTCACCCGAAGTTCTGCGTGATGTCGTTTTCAGTAAGGCCGCAGAGAGCCGCTTGCCGGAACCGGGAAGCTGGAAATATCTCGGCGAAGACGCCGTTGGCACAGCGATGGACTTTCAATTCGTCTTGAACGACGAACTGTTTGCGACAACGCCTGAAGACCTTGCGCAAACCGACAAGCTTGACTGGCTTTACCTGATTAAGGATGGAGCCGTGCACAAGGTGTCGAGCTATGCTGAGGTCCTGAAGCTTACGCGCTGAAGTGCTGTTTAAGTCCCTGCTACTTGGGTTGTGGAGCGGTTTCGTTGACCGCCTCTGGTGTTGCTGGTGGCGCCGTTTTTTCGGCTTTGTCACCAGCAGATGGCGTTTCCGGTTTCTTAGTCTCAGGTGCGGCTTTAGATGGAGCCTCTGAAGAGGTTGGCTCCATGTGCGCCTTGGCATCTTTTGAAGCTTTAGCCGCTGATGGCTTTTCAAGAGCGCTGGTGGGTTTAGGCGTTAGCGTGGTGGCAGCCTCAGGATTTGCCATCTCAGATGGGGGCGGCATTGGCTGGCCTTGCGCGTTTGACACAGCTGCCACGGCAGGCTTGCGCAGAGGATCAATTGGCTGGGAATAGACCACGCGGTCCGCTCCCAGATTGCAGCCAGCGATGCAGATAATCAAATCTTCCTTGGGGCGGACTTTGACGAGATCGCGGACCAGGCGGCTGGAGGCCGGGAACAGATCATCACCGCCGCCGTCGAGCGGGACTGTGTGGAGAACCTTTTCCCCGCCGGTTGCTAACTGCGGTTCAGGGGCTGCGGCATCGGCAGGAGGAGATGTTTCGGCAGTTGGCGCGGCGGCCTCATCTGCAAGAACGGCTTTTGGGGCAGGAAAAGAAAGCACTGCCGCGAGTGCGGCTGTTACCCAAGTCAAATTGGATCTACGCATTACACAAACCTTCAACGCTGAACCAGATGCTAACGACTGTGCCCTCATAGAGTTAATAAAAGGTTGATCGCATCGTGCTGAGGCGGCTCAATGCGTGAGCCCAGAGCTAACTTTCGCCAGCTTGCGGCGATGGTCCGCTTTTTCTTTGAGATGCTGGATATGGTCAAGATGCTTGAGGCGTGTGAGACCTGAGGAACGCACGGCCAGCGCATCTCTCACCACTTTGGTGCGCCAGCCGTTGTTGGACCCAAGACTTGACGAGCGCTTGCGCTTGATAGACGCATTCAGGCTTACGATTTTCTGAAGACGCTTTTTGATGGGCGAAAGCTGTTGGGCCGCGACGGGTATGTCCGTTGAGGTCGCGGACGCGGCCTTTACAAGATCAGATTTAAAGGGTTTTGCATCGGCGCGAACGGGCTCGCCGCTGCGATAGACCTTAGGGGTGTCATAGCAGCCCGCAACGCACAAAATGACATCCTGATCACCGACGACATCACCAGACTTTGGTTTTGCGTCGCTCCCCTGAGCAGCCTCAGCGGCGGTTGTTTCGAGCTTGCGCGTTGAGCTTAAGCCCGTTGCGGCCACAGCTTTGCTGACCATGTAGACGATGTGATCCGGCGTATCCTTTTCGCGGCAGCCGGCTGCGCAGACGATCACGAAATCATTGGGATGCGCCAATGCCAGAGGCGTTTCTGGCTCACCACCGGTTGGTGATTCCTCTTCTTTCAGGCGTTCTTTTGCGTGCTGCTGCCACATATTGAAGTTTGGATCAGCCTCCGCGAGGCGGATGACAACGCTAGAACCGTCACGGATTGAGCCTGGGCGCGGGCCCTCCTTTGCCGTTACGTCTGAAAAAACGGCCATTTCAACGGGCCTAGGGCTCAACAATTGACGAAAGACCCAGCGCCGGGCTTTGACGAGTTCGCTATCGACAGCACTTTCAGTCAGCGCGGCTGGTGCGCTTACGATTTCAATTGACGCGACCGCGTCGTTCATCGTGATCGTGCTGGTTTCGATGCGCCGGTAGAGTGCGGCGGAATCCTGCGCATAGGCCAAGCCCACGCCGGGAAAGAGCACAGCTAACAGCTGACAGCCTAGCCCCGCTAAAATCAGACGCCCACAAACCCGTAACATCACAACCCGCCTATCGATCCGGCCAAAACCAACTCAAGTGTCTTAAGGCACCACCTCAGTATTTTCGCGATGCCATGTCCCGGCTCACCGCGTGTGACGGAACCATTGTTCTTCACCCGTAACGGCATTGATGACCCGCACGTTGCGGAAATCAGTTCCTGCTGCTGCTTTCGGGGCAAGAAGCATGGCATCGCGTTGCAGATGACGGCGGACGCGGCCTGGCACTTCTGATACGTCGGAGGTTTTGAGGGTAATCTTTTCGAATGCGGATTTAGATGCAGCGGCCTTAGGCTTCGCCTCAAGGGTCTTGGATTGGGCTTTTACCGGCTCATCCAGAGTGATGCCGTAATAGGCGGCGATGCACGGATCGCTATGTTTCTTGGCCTCGAGATCAGCAGTGTTGACGTAGACCACCTTGTCGGGCCCACACAGGTAGGCATCATCGGCCCGCACCAATCCTGGCGCACCCGCGATCCCTGCCAACGACATCAAAACCGGCACACCGACACTCATCCGCCAAGACATGTCCCACACCCTCAAAAGCGACTAACCCACTTCGAGTGTCAGATTACGGGACAGTTGTTGAGAATTCGTTGACCTCTGAGTCTTAGCCCTCAATGCGATGCTGGATAGCGCCAGTAAGCGCCACCCGCAGAGGTTTTTACGGTCTCCAGGATTGGAATGCGCTTGTCGGGCGGCCGCTCGCCTGTTTGCAGCAAGAGCTTAATGTCGTTCAGCAGGGCATTGTTCTCAGCATAACCCGAATGATTGAGTCCGAGGCTGTCGGTCGAAACCGCTGTAACATCGATTGTATCAACACCTGGGATAATGAGGGGACCGCCAGTGGGCACGTCGCCAGCACGCGGCACGCCGCCCCAGAAGCGCGCGGAATATCCCAGCGCCTTGTCGTTTGACGCAGCATAGAGCGTGACACCCTTGGCGAAGTTGGTGATTTCACGCGCGATATTATCGAACTTATCGCGGTCAACGTCGGGCGCCGCCAAGATAACCTGGCTGATGGCAACACCAGCTGGCTTTTCTTGCCGCCAGCGCTCCAGCACGCGCATCAGCAAGTCACTGCCCATCGAATGCGCGATCAGGCTGATCGACTTGGCACCACTTTCCTTGACGACCATGTTGAGGAATTCTGCAAAGTGCGGCTCGGCTTGTTCGGTGCTGCCCCTGTCATAAGTGTAACTCGCGACCTTGCCGCCGGACGGCCAGCTGTAGACGAACGGCGCACCGTCGAATTTCATGTCATAGGCAATTTGCGCCGTGCGGTAGAGCGCGTAATCAAATGACGTGTTGAAGCCATGCACGAAGACGAAGGCGTGATCCTTGAAGTTCTTGGATGCCGCTAAGCGCTCTTTGACCATCGCCAGCATCTGCTCCTTGGTGAGGGCGCTGATTTCCTGGAGCGTGAAATGCTGGGTGTTGTCCTCGGCCTCTTCGTAGACCTTGACCTTGAAGTAGGGAATTTCGATCACCCACGGCCGCTCGACAGAGGGCACCTTATGACTGAGCGGCACCGTGACCAGCGCGCGGCCGAGCTGGAGTTTGTGGCCACGCTCAGCGCCAAACATCAAGCGCTTCGGGCTTGGCTCAACCGCGCGGTCGGTGCCGTAGAAAATCGGTACGACATCATAAGCTGGTTTTTTCTCAGAAGCTGACGCGTCAGGACTGGAGCCTCCACTTGAGGGCTGCGCCGCGCTGGCGCGCGGCGCGGGAGACGGAGGCACTGCCGGGGCTGGTACTGAGGGTGCGGATGGCGCACCAGCGGGTACACCTGGCTCCTCTGATGGCGGCTTGTCTTTATGCATATGCAGGCCGCGTGTGTTCTCTCCATCATTGATGGCAGGGGCGGTCTCTTCGGCCTCAGCCTGCTTCTCAGCATCTTTTTTATCGCTGCCATCCTTGCCAGCCTCAGGTGCAGGCTTGGGCGCAGGTTTGTCATCGCTTGGAGCTGGCTTGCCTACGGGCACAGGGGCTGTGCTCTGAGGCGCAGACTTCGATGCCGTCTCTTTTTTTGAGGGCGCTTTTCCGCAACCTGGCAGCATAGCCAGCGGCAGCAGGGCTGCGAGCGCGAGTGTCAAAACGCGCTTTTGAGAGCAAAACTTAATTGAATGGCTTGGAACAGGTTGGCTCGTAAAATCTACTAAGTTAGACAAAATCGCTTTTGTGCGCAAAAACATGAAAGCCCCCGTTGAGTTCCGGCTAAAGCCGTCGTCGCAGCCATTGTAAGGAGCACGATAAGGCCCGGCAACTGCTTCACCATGACAGGCAACAGCGGCGAAATCCCGGCTTGATGCGGCCTAGGATTTCTGCCCAAGTTCCTCCAGTACTCCCTCTTCCCGTCCTTCACGGGGAGAGGGATTCTCAGAGTTGTAAGACCCATGTCCGCACCGAGCCGCTCCGCCACCCAAATCCCTGTTGCTGATTACGTTGCCGGTATTGCCAACGGTGACCGCACCTTGCTGGCGCGCGCCATCACGCTGGTTGAGAGTAGCAACGACGATCACCGCAGCTTGGCCCAGGATGTGCTGCAGGAACTTATGCCCCGTACCGGGCGCGCCATTCGCCTCGGCATTACCGGCGTGCCAGGCGTTGGCAAATCAACGACCATCGATCAGCTCGGCATGAACCTGGTCGGCGCGGGCATGACTGTTGCGGTGCTGGCCATTGATCCGACGTCCAAACGCACCGGCGGTTCGATCCTCGGCGACAAGACCCGCATGAATGCCTTGGCGCAGGAGAAGAAGGCGTTTATCCGGCCCTCGCCGTCATCCGGCACGTTGGGCGGCGTCACCAAAAAAACCCGCGAGACCATGGCGCTGGTTGAAGCCGCCGGGTTCGATGTCGTCATTGTCGAGACCGTGGGCGTTGGGCAATCGGAAGTGGCTGTTGCCGATATGGTCGATTTCTTCCTGGTTCTTTTACTTGCAGGCGGCGGCGATGACTTGCAGGGCATCAAGAAGGGCATCATTGAGCTGGCCGATATGATCGCAATCAACAAGGCCGACGGCGACAACATCGCCCGCGCTGAACGAGCCGCTCAAGATTATCGTGGTGCCTTGCAGATCTTCACGCCGCAAGGCGCCACCTGGTTTCCGCCCGTCGTGACAGTCTCGGGTCTCGACAACCGCGGCCTGAATGAATTGTGGGCCAAAGTACTTGAGCATCGCACAAAGATGACCGCGACGGGCGAGTTCGCGGCGCGGCGGCAATCTCAGGCTGTGACGTGGATGCGCGATATGATCGAGAACCGCCTCATGAGCGCGCTCAAAGCCAACCCGCGCGTGGCAGCGGAATTACCCGCTATTGAAGCCGATGTGGCGGCGGGTAAACTGTTGCCCACGCGCGCGGTTGATCGGCTGATGTCGCTGTTGGGGGTTTGACTTCCGCTATCATCCCAGGCAGTGGATTTGCGCGCGCAAAACTGGAGACCCAAGACCAAGAAGTGCCAAGGCGAAGAGCCGGGATGACAGCCGCTTCCAATACTCTAAATACCTATTCTGACGAGGTTTTTCCGGTTATCCACAGACCGAATCAACCGCCACGGAATGAATGTCATGGAACCGCGTTGTCCTATCACAAGCGGCGACCTCACCGGCTAGTTTCGCGTCACGAAGTGAGAGTTTCCGTGCAACGTCTCGGGTGTTGCTGCGTATCAGGATCGAGACGACAGTGGAGCGTGAGACCAGACCCCGCATCTGGTCTCACGCTCTATCATTTTGCGCGCCATCTCGCTCCGACTAAGCTGAGTCATGCCGCAAAAGCCAAATCCACTTCAAGATCATGCCAAGCCCGTTGTTCTTCTCACAGGCTTCGGGCCATTTCCCAACGTCCCCAAAAATGCCAGTGCGGCGCTTGTTCAAGTCCTCGCGGACAAAGCGCGCGCGGTGTTTGAGGATGTCCGGTTCGTTGCAGAGATTTTTCCAACCGATTGGCAGGCCGCACCAGATCGGCTCAAGCAACTTTTTTGCGCGCATCAACCCTCACTCATGTTGCACTTCGGCGTTGCGCGTGAGGCCCAAAGTTTCCGCATTGAAACACAAGGCTTGAATACCTGCCATATGACGAAAGATTCTGCGGGGGCCATGCCAGCCGGACTCCACCTGTTAACGGACGGCGCGCCGGCCCATCCTGTCACCATCCCAACGCGGGACATTGTGGAGAGTCTGACTAGGCTCGGGATAGCAGCTTCAACTTCCGGCGACGCTGGCGGTTATCTTTGCAACGCTGTTCTTTACCATTCGCTTGTGCTCGCTAACAGCGCTGAGCACCCTTGCAACGTTGGATTTATCCATATTCCCGTTGATTTATCAGGACCGCACCTAGATGAGGCCGCTGTCCTCAAAGGCGGCTTGGAGATCATCCGCGTTTGCCTCGACATGCTGGCTCTTGAGCACGGTTAATGCCTAAGCCATGGCGCAGAGCTTGCTTCGCATGCGGCTCATATCAGGAGGCCGTCATGCCCGTTAACCGCCGCTCACTTGTCGCCGCAGCCCTCGGACTTGGCGCCGCCGCCACTGCCGCTAAGGCTGGCCAAATCCAAGACAAAAGGACTTTGCGCGAGGCATTCCAGCAGCTTGGTAGCGATATTGTCCAGCACTTAGAGCCCAACGCAGCCCAAGACCAGACAGCGCAGCTCCAGTCTCTCATCGACGAAGCGTCGGCCAAAGATACCCCTGTCGTTCTGCCAAGTGGCACATTCCGCGTCAGCGATCTGCGATTGCGCGCGGGCACCCGCATGATCGGCCAAGCCCGCTCAACAATCCTGGAATTCGCTGGCGGGCCAGCGTTCGTCACCGCCGACAAGGCTGACGGGCTGGTGTTGAAAGGCTTGGTGTTCGATGGCGCTTTCAAAGCGTTTGAAGATGGCCGGGGTGAAGGCCTAGTGACACTTTCTCGCTCAAGCGGCATCAGGATCGAAGATGTCGAAATTCGCAACAGCGCCAGATCTGGGTTGTTTCTCCTAGCCTGCGGCGGGCGCATCACCGGCATCGATGTTCACGATGCCCTTGATGCGGGCATCAAGAGCCTCGACGCGACGGGTCTTGAAGTTCGCGGCAACACCATAGTGTCCTGCGGCAACAACGGCATTCAAGTCTGGCGATCCGAGCAAGGCGAAGACGGTACGATAGTTTCTGGCAACCGTGTCAGCAACATTCGCCATGCTGCGGGTGGCACAGGCGAGTACGGCAACGGTATTAACGTGTTCCGCGCGGGCAGTGTTCTCGTCCAAGGCAACCGCATTTCGGATTGCGCTTACAGTGCTGTTCGCGGCAACGCAGCGTCTAACATTCAGATCATCGCCAACAGTTGCGAACGCCTCGGTGAAGTTGCGATCTATGCCGAATTTGGTTTTGAAGGCGCGCTCATTGCAAATAATCTGATCGATCACGCCGCAACCGGCATCTCGGTGACCAACTTCAAGGAAGGCGGCCGCCTTGCTGTCATTCAAGGCAACCTGATCCGCAATTTGTTCCGGCGCGAGCAGGAAAAAGACGACAAGCGCGGTGAGGGCATTGGCGTCGAGGCTGACGCGGTGATCTCGGGCAATACCATTGAAGGCGCGCCAACCGTTGGCATTCAGATTGGCTGGGGTGCGTTCATGCGCAACGTGTCCGCGACCGGAAATGTGATCCGCCGCGCCAAAGTTGGCATTTCTATCACGTCCGCGCATGAAGCGGGCGCCTGCCTGATCGCCAATAATTTGATCTCGGAAACCAAGGACGGCGCTATCCGCACAATGTCATTGGGCATAGTTTCCGGGCCAGACCTCGCCCGCGATCCCAATGCAAATGGGCGTGTTACGGTGGTCGGGAATGTGGCGGTATAGACGATTCCTTTTCCTCCCTTGTGAGGGAGGCCGGGTGGGGGGGTAACCCGTGACGAATAAATTTTGGTACCGTTCACAACTTCGAAGCTCGGGATTCTCCCCACCCCTGACCTCCCCAAGAGGGGGAGGGATAAGAGATCCTCACCCCAACGCAACTTTCAACAGCGCTGACGGGCGTATAAAGCCGACGTCTTTGCCTTGGGCGTTTTTCAAGGTTTTCAAACTGAGTTTGCCGCGCGCGGCTGGCACAAACGCTTCAACAAGCACGCGTGTCACGGCATCAGCCGCGCGGATGGCGCCATCATCAATTTTCATGGCAAAGCCAATGCCGAGCTTCGGGAACACGCCAGCATAGGCGCCCTCAGCTCCAGTCTTGATGTAGGCGTCGCCCTTAAACGCTGACAGCACAAGTGTATCGAGACGGCCGATGCCTGCGGCAAGTTCAGGTTCCGCCCAAGCCGCCTCCATGATACGCCGGGCCGCAAACTTGCGGGGATCACTTAGTGTCGCGCCGGTTCCAAAGCGCGCAAAAGCAAATGCGAGACTCTTGGCCGTCATCGCCCAATTGGGCACCGCGCAGCCATCGATGCCGCAGACATCCGCCGCAAGGGTCGCGCCCGCCAACTCTTCAAGCACAGTGTGGATGCGGCGTTGCACAGGATGGCAGGCATTCCAGTATTCGGAAACGTCTTCTCGCAGATGATGGGCGGTGGCCAGCATGCCAGCGTGCTTGCCAGAGCAGTTGTGGTGCAAGGAAACGGGCTTGGCGCCAGTGGCCCAAAGGGCGCGCGCCGCCGCTTCATCTAATGGCGGGTGGGTGCCACATGCGAGCGCGAATTCATCCAAGCCAGACAAGCGCAGCATATCGCGCGCGATGCTCACGTGCCGTTCGGTTCCGGCATGGGATGCGGCGGCGAGTGCGATGTGTGCGTTCTTGAACCCCAGCGCATCAGCTGCGCCGGTTTCAACTAAAGGGAGCGCCTGCATGGCCTTGATCGCCGAGCGCGGATAAACCGGAGTCGCAACGTCACCGAGATCTAGGAGCAGTGTGCCATCGCTCTTGGCAATCGCCAGCACGCCGCGATGGCGGCATTCCACAAGCGGCCCCCGCGTGACCTCGATCAGAACCGGATTCGTCATAGCCCCCTGGGCGGCATTGTGCGCTGCGATAACTCTCGTCCCGCTTAGCCTGTTCGCAGTCCAGAATCGAGCCCCTTACTCCTGACGCACGCGGTCATGCCGCCAAAGTCCCATAGCGTGCCATTCTAGTGGCGGCAGAAGAAAATTATGCGGATTTTCAACGGCATTTGGTTGGTGAAAGACACGCCACGGGGGCTGGCTAGGGTTGAGAATCGGCTACGGTCCGGCAGCTTATAGCCCGACCCGCCCCTGATATGACCCCGAGGCCCTGCGATGCCGGCCCGTGCCGCGCCCAAAATTTTGCCATCTGTCAGCGTGCTCGACGCGGCCCATGCCAAGCTCGAAGAAGTCTTTGGCTACAAGAGCTTCCGCTCGCACCAGGAAAAGATCATCGAAACGGTGCTTGAGGGCGGCGATTGCCTGGCCTTGATGCCAACTGGCGGCGGCAAATCGCTGTGCTATCAAATTCCAGCCCTGGTGCGCTCCGGGACCGGCATTGTGGTTTCGCCTTTGATCGCGCTGATGCAGGATCAAGTGGCGGCGCTGAAAGATGTTGGGGTCAAGGCCGCTTTCCTGAACTCAACGCTTGACCGCGCCGGGCAAGACGCTGTGGAGAGAGAATTCGCAGGCGGCGCTCTCGATATTTTGTATGTGGCGCCGGAACGCCTTGTGCAAGACCGCATGCTCTCGCTGCTGGACCGCCATCAGATTGCGCTATTTGCCATCGACGAAGCCCATTGCGTTTCGCAGTGGGGCCACGACTTCCGGCCAGAATACCGCCAGCTCAAGATTTTGGCCGAGCGCTTTCCGAATGTCCCGCGCATAGCACTGACCGCAACGGCGGATGAGCGCACGCGCCAGGAAATCATCACGGAATTGCGGCTTGAGAATGCGGCCTGCTTTATCGCCAGCTTTGACCGCCCGAACATCCGCTATACCATCGCCGAGATGGGCTCGATGAGCGCCCGCGAGAAGCTGTGGAACTTCATCGAAGCCGAACACCCCGGCGACGCAGGCATTGTCTATTGCCTGTCGCGCAAGTCGGTCGATGAGACGGCGGCTTGGCTGGCCTCCAAAGGCCGCAAGGCGCTTAGCTATCATGCCGGCCTTGAACCCCACATCCGCGCCGCTGCCCAGACCAAGTTCTTAAGTGATGATGGCATCATCATTGTTGCCACGATTGCCTTCGGCATGGGTATCGATAAGCCTGACGTGCGCTTCGTCGCCCATCTCAATTTGCCAAAATCCATCGAAGCCTATTACCAAGAGACTGGACGCGCGGGCCGCGACGGTGAAGCCGCCAACGCTTGGATGGCTTATGGCCTTCAAGATATCGTGCAGCTGCGGCAATGGATCGTGCAAGGCGAAGGCGCGGAGGCTTTTAAGCAGGTTCAGCGCCAGAAACTCGATGCGTTGATTGGCTTGGCGGAAATGCCAGCATGCCGCCGCCAGGCTCTGCTCGCGTACTTTGGCGAGCGTTTGCATGAGCCGTGCGGCAACTGCGATAACTGCCTTAATCCACCCGCCACCGAAGACGGCACAACGCTCGCGCAAAAGGCCCTCTCCGCCGTTTATCGCACCGGCCAGCGATACGGCGTGACTTACGTTGTGGACGTGCTGCTCGGCAAAGAAGATGAGCGCGCTGTTCGCAATGGCCATGACCGGCTCTCGGTCTTTGGCATCGGCAAGGATCAAACCGCAATCCAATGGAAAGGCCTGTTCCGGCAGCTGGTGGCGGCGGGATATTTGACAGGCGATGAAGACGGTCACGGCACGCTGGCTTTGACGGACCGGGCCCGGCCGCTGTTGCGCGGCGAAGATAAATTCCTCATGCGCATTGCGCGGGCGGCGCCGAAAAAGAGCAAACGCGAGACCAAGGCCTCGGCAAAAGCCGCACCGCAGAATGACGGCCTATTTCAGGCTCTGCGAGCATTGCGCTTGAAGCTTGCAAGTGCCGCCAGATTGCCGCCTTACGTGGTGGCGCAGGACCGCACGCTCATCGAGCTCGCCGAAAAGCGCCCCGCTACGGAAGACGGACTGCACGACATCATGGGGCTTGGCGCCAGCAAAATCGCGCGTTACGGCAAAGCCTTTCTTGAGACGATTGCGAATTACAAGAAGCACCCCTTACTCGCAAACCGCTTATCAGCCACCGTCAATCAAACTCTGGCACTGCACCTGCAAGGGCGAAACGCTGAAACAATCGGGCGCGAACGCGGGCTCGACATCGCAACGGTCTATGGGCATTTTGCCGAAGCGATTGAGGCGGGCCTGCTGGAGGCGCGCACCATTCTGCCTTTGGATGAGAGCGAAATTGATGAGGTCTTGGCGGCCTTCGAGCGCCTCCACACGCTTGATACCGGCAAGCTCGGCCCCGCCCACGCGGCACTGGAGGGGCGTTATGATTATGGCGTGCTCAAGTGTTTGCTGGCGGAACTCATGTGACCCCCTCACCCCGTTTCTTCACTTAACGGGGAGAGGGAAAAGTTCTCCAAACGGGGGGTGTCGCAACGCCCGCAAAGTGCGCTACAAAGTACGCCAACAGAGAGACAACTCAAGGAGCATGGCGATGAAGAGTTTTGCGTTGGCCGCCGCAGGTGCGCTGTCCCTCATGTTAGCTGGCACAGCTCAGGCACAGACCGCCGAAGATGCGTTCGGGCTTTGGCTTGATCCTTCAAATGGCGGGCACATTGAAGCTGCCAAATGCGACGACAAGCTGTGCGCCAAAGTTGCGTTCGTGCCCGACAACGATGGCAAGGACGGACCCAAGGTCGATAAGAACAATCCCGATGAAAGTATGAAGTCCAGGCCCATTCTCGGCATAACTCTCGTCGATAAGGCCTCCAAGGCTGGCGACACGGCTTGGCAAGGATCTATTTACAGCCCCGTTGAAGGCAAGACCTTCTCCGTCACCATGACCCCCAAAAGCGCGGATGCCATGGACATCAAAGGTTGTTTGGTGAGCGTGATCTGCCGGACGGTGACCTGGACGCGGGTGAAGAAGTAGCAACGCGATAACTGCTACCGCCGCGGGTGATGGGTCTCGGCCATCCAGGGCGATACGTCATCAACTTTCACGTAAGACCGGCCGGTCTGTTCGGCCTTGCGGACGACGAAGGATATACCAACGCGATTGCCGTTGTGATGCTTGATTTCGCAGTCTTCCTGGCGTGAACCTGTTTCCCATGTGATACGGAAATTGAAGGGCAGCCAAGTGATCGGCGCGTCGAATTCCAGAAGCGCGCCGCCCTCGGAAATGTTCTTGATCACACAGCGGACAGCCGGGCGGCCGGATACACGCACAATGGCGTGGTCGTTGGTCTGGCGGCGGCCAAAGGCGCGGCGTTCAACGCCAGCGGGACGGGAAGGATGCATAATCTACGCTCACGATCAAAAATTCCACCTGCGCGCACAATGGCGGAAGTAGGTTAATTGATCTTTATCATCCTGCAATTAGCCCTTGAGACGGGCCATGATGGCGTTGCGGACTTTAACAAGGTCGGGCGTCCAAATGGCCATGTTTGAAGCCACAAGATTGGCCTCTGATTTCAAGATCACGCCGTCGTCGAGAATGCGCAGGCCATTAGCGCGCAGCGTCTCGCCAGATGTGGTGATGTCGACAATGAACTCGGCTGTGCCTGCCGCTGGTGTGCCTTCGGTCGCGCCGAGGCTTTCGACGATGCGGTAATCGCCAAAGCCTTTGGAGGCAAAGAAGCGGCGCGTCAGGTTCATGTATTTGGTGGCGGCGCGTGGCCAGCGGCCATGAGCGCGACGGAACGATTGCGCGATGTCTTCAAGATCGCCAACTGTTGCGACATCAATCCAGCACGCGGGAACTGCGACGACGACATCCGCGAACCCAAAACCGAGCCTTTTTAAGAACGTCACGCGGGTATCAGCGTCCGATATGGTCTCGCGCACCAGATCTTCGCCAGTGATGCCGAGGTGGATGCTGCCGTTTTTTAGCGCGGCGGCAATTTCCGACGACGAGACATAAGCGACTTCGACCTCGGGTATGCCTTCGATTTCGCCACGATAACCGCGGGCGT
>JAYTQI010000426.1:0-6951 GCA_043746825.1 Hyphomicrobium sp.
AGTGGGAAAGCCATTTCGCCGCGGCGGCGGTGCTTGAAAGGGTAAGCGCTCATGAAAAGCATCGATCCATCAGCGATGACAGCAACGGAGGCGGCAGCCGCGCTCCGGGCTGGCAGCTTGACATCCGAAGCGCTGGTAGCCGCTTGTCTCGCCCGCATCAAAATGCGCGACCCAGACGTCGAAGCCTGGGCCTACATCGATCCGAAAAAGGTTTTAGCAGAGGCCCGCATGGCAGACGCCGCAGGGCGCCCAAGCGGAACCTCAAAGCCTCTGGCCGGCATCCCCGTCGCTATCAAAGACATCATCGACACCGCCGGTATGCCAACCGAATATGGGTCGCCCGTTTTCAAAGGCCACCAGCCATCCGAAGATGCCAGCGTTGTCAGCCAGCTGAGGGCAGCGGGCGCAATTCTCATGGGCAAGTCGGTGACAACGGAACTCGCATTTTTCGGCCCAGGCAAGACAAAAAATCCAAGACACGCCGGCCACACTCCGGGTGGCTCATCGTCCGGCTCGGCGGCGGCGGTGGCGGATTGCCAAGTGCCGCTGGCCCTTGGCACACAAACCGCGGGGTCCATTATTCGCCCAGCGTCGTTCTGCGGCACGATCGGTTTTAAACCGACATTCGGCTACGTCTCACGCACCGGCGTCCTGGCTCAATCAGCACCCCTCGACACCCTTGGGGGCTATGCCCGCTCGGTCGATGATATCGCACTCCTCATGGATTGCATCTCCGCCTTCGATCCGCGCGACAGCGACATGTCTTCAGTGCCAAAGCCATCGCTTGTGGCCGCCTTGACAAGTGCACTTGGGCGCCCGCCGCGCTTTGCTTTCGTAAAAACACCCGCGTGGCCTAGCGCCGAGCCAGAGACGAGATCAGCGTTTGAAGCCTTTGCGGCAAGTTTTGGATCACAGGCTGAAATTGTTGAGACGGCGCTCGGCCCCGATTTCGACGTCGCACTGCGACTACAACAAATTGTGCAGTTCTCGGATATTGCCCGCAACTATGGACCTATCGCTGGCAAAAATCCGCAGCTCATGAGTCAAAAGCTCAAGGAGATTATTCAAGAGGGCCTCTCCTTCTCATCCGCCGATTGCGCTGCCGCGCGCGCCGAGCGCGATCCGCTCTACGACGCCTTGCGGCCTGTACTTATCAACTACGATGCCATTCTCACGCCCGCAGCAGCTGGACCCGCACCTGAGGGCTTAAGCTCAACGGGAAGCCCGATGTTCAACGCGCTGTGGACGTATCTTGGCATGCCCTGCATTTCCTTGCCGCTTCTCGAAGCCAGAGGCCTTCCACTTGGCGTCCAACTCGTCGCCGCGCGCGGTGATGATGCGGGCCTCTTGAAAGTCGCGAAATGGTTGATGACGGCAGCTGGGACTATAATTTAAACGACAAAGCCTCTTCAGTCTTTCGCTTCACGATTCAAGAGGGCGCGTTTGCGCTTCACACCCCAGCGATATCCAGACAATGCGCCATCTGTTCGAACGACCCGGTGGCAGGGGATGACAACAGCCACCTTGTTGGCAGCGCATGCTCCTGCTACCGCCCGTACGGCCTTCGGTTCGCCAAGCCGCTTAGCGATGTCGGCATAACTTGCCGTAGAACCCGGCGGAATATCCTGCAACGCCATCCAAACACGGTGTTGAAACGCGGTGCCCTGCACATCCAGCGGCAGATCAAATTTGGCTTGCGGCGCTTCGACAAAGGCAATGACTTTGGCAACCAGCCGCTCAAACGTTTTGTCGCTGCCGATAAAATTGGCTTTTGGAAACCGGTCTTGTAGCTCGCGAGCAAGGTGATCGGGATCATCGCCCAGAAAAATGGCCGTAATCCCTTTGGCGCTGGCGGCAACTAGGATGGCGCCGAGCGAACATTCGCCAACAGCAAACCGGATATCAGCCCCAGCGCCACCATTGCGGAACGTTTTCGGTGTCATGCCTAAAACTTTTGAGGATGAGGCATAGAAGCGCCCACTCGAATTGAAGCCTGAACCATAGATAGCTTCAGTCACTGACGCCGCATTTTTCAGGTTTAAGCGCACACGCTTCTGGCGATGCGCTACCGCGTAAGCTTTCGTCGTAACACCTGTGATACTTCGGAAAATGCGATGAAAATGAAATGGGCTCAAACCTGCTGACCGCGCTATGTCCGCAAGCTTGGGTTCGACGTCTGATGTCTCAATCAACTTGCAAGCTTTCGTAATCATGGCCGCGTATTGGGCATCGCGGGAAGTCTCAAGCGGCTTGCAGCGTTTGCACGCGCGAAACCCTGCAGCTTCTGCGCTCGCGCATGTCTCAAAGAACTGTACGTTTTCGCGCTTGGGCAATCGCGCCGGGCAGCCTGGGCGGCAGTAGATACCGGTCGTTGCAACCGCAATCACGAACGCCCTATCAAAACTTTTATCACGCGCAGCCGTGGCAGCCCAGCGTGCGTTGTCGCTTAGTCCAGCGCAAGTTCGTGATGACTTTAGAAGCGTGCGGCTCATGACGATCAATCGTTGTCGGATGTAAATTTCAAATCAGACTAGCCCAAGTTAATCTCCCCGGCACCACGAACCTTGCGATCAAACTCTAAAATCAGGAATGCGGCGGGCTGGACGGCGCGCAATCTCCGATGCGACGGCCTATTTGCGTCTCTGTCATCGTCATGTTCTTGCCACCCATTTTCATCGAGATCCGGCCCTGAAACGTCTGCGGACCTAAGACATACTTGGCAGACGCAATAGCCGCGTTGCCGCCGGGACATGTGATATCGAAAGTTAAAGTATCGCCAACCTGATGAATATTCGACGCCGGGCATGATTTCAGCGGATTGTTTTCGCTCAAGACCACGAGACCGCGGTTGTCCCTGCCTTCAGGGCCAGAGACACACAGCGCCGCTGTTTTCTTGGCGCCCGTGTCTTCGACATTCGGTAAGTCAAGGCTGACTTGCACTTCATAAGTGCCGGTCTGTAGTAGGACCGTATCATCACCAGCCCATGCACTGGCTGCTAAAAACAATGCTAGGCCGGTGATTGAGGATGCAAGTATTCCTGGCATGCGCAATTCTCCCTCAAGCCATATGATCCTAATGTTGCTAGCTTTTGGACCACCCTGCCATGGCGCGCGCAAGCCGTTTCTTGCGATGGAATTTATGTCGCTCCAGCGCCACAACCGCCGCCCAGCGTGCGTTGTCGCTTAGTCCAGCGCAAGTTCGGGATGACTTTAGAAGCGTGCGGGTCATGAGGGCCAATCGCATTTGATTTTGAGGTTTTGATGCCAGTTTACCTCACGTCCTGGCCATTAACACTCTGGTCCTTGCGGTCAAACCCGCGCAAAGCTGATAATCGTCACAATCGTCTGTTGAACTGACGTAATGGGCCGTCCGAACGGGGGAATTTCATGAGACTGGTACGTTGCGTCCTGGCCGCAGCGCTGGCATTGGCGCTGCAGATTGTGCCGGGCTATGCCGCAAAGCGCGTCGCCCTTGTCATTGGCAATGGCGCCTACAAACACGCCGGGGCCCTCGCCAACCCAAAGAATGACGCGACCGATATGGCCGGGACACTCAAGGCACTTGGCTTTGAAGTGATCCTCGGCGTCGATCTCGGAAAAAGTGCACTCGATGCCAAAGTGCGCGATTTCGCCCGCGCCCTTGGCGATAGCGATGCCGGTGTTCTGTTCTATGCCGGGCATGGTTTGCAAGTTGCGGGACAAAACTATCTCGTTCCCATCGACGCCAAACTCGACGGCGAACGCGACCTCGATTTCGAGACCGTGCGGCTGGATTTCATTTTGCGGCAAATGGAACTCAATCGCGAGACCAAAACCAATATCGTGTTTCTCGACGCCTGCCGCGACAATCCGCTAGCGCGCAATCTCGCACGCTCGATGGGCACGCGCTCAACCAGCATCGGCCACGGCTTGGCACAGGTCGATGCGGGCGTTGGAACATTTGTAGCGTTCTCAACCCAGCCCGGCAACGTCGCCCTTGACGGCACGGGGCGCAATTCGCCTTTCGCGTCGGCACTGACGAAGCGCATCAAGGAGCCGGGCAAAAATCTCAACGCCATCATGATCGACGTGCGCAAAGACGTGCTCTCGGCAACGGCGGGCAAACAAGTTCCCTGGGATCATTCGGCATTGACGGGCGATTTCTTTTTTAGCCTCGCCGCCGCCTACCAGGGCGTACCAAAATCACCTCCCGCAGCTGCAGCAACTGAAGATTCGGGCGCCATGAAAGAGCGGATCAAGAAGCTTGAAGAGGAACTGAAACGCAATGCCGACGCCACCCAGTCGGCCGAACTCGTCAAACTCAAGGACAAGAGCCGCGAGATTGAAGAGCAAAACCGCGAGGACTGGCAGAAGATCTTTGATCTGCGCCGCAATGCGCCTTCGGAAAGTGACTCCAATAGGCGGCGGCAGATGGAAACAGAGGCCATGAACCTCCAGTTCAAGATTTCGCGCCGTGGCCAGGACCAGCGTAAAATTGCCGACAAGATTGGAGAATTGGAAAAATCTGCAGGCCTCAAATCTGGCGAAGCGAGTGACGCAGCCAAATGATGGATCACCTATCGCTCCAGTCCATGCCCCCGTCAAACTCCTAACGCGGCGTTAACGCGAATTTATCTAATTTCAACCATGTTCCGGTCACCAGGGCGCGCGACAACCCTCATGCGGCCTGGGGTGTAACTGCGTAATTAGAGGGACGATTGTCCATGAAGAGACGCGCGCGCTCTTATCGAGCGGCCTTGGCAACGGCATTTGCCGCGATTTCCCCAGTCATCCTTACACCTAACGATGTAAAAGCCGACATGCTCTCACCCATCTGGACCGGGGCTTATGTTGGCGTCCACGGCGGCGGGGTGTGGTCAGACATCGACGTCACCGATTTCGGCAATATCAATACCTCTGCATTGACCGGCGGCGGACATGCCGGATTCAACCTCGGCTTTGGGGCCTTTGTGGCCGGTGTCGAAGGCGACATTGGCTATGATGGCACGAGCCTCGGGTTCTCGACCGCCAATGGTGGCACGGCCAGCCTCAGTTCCGACTGGAACGGGACTCTGCGCGGCCGCGTCGGCGTGCCGGTTGGCCCCGCTCTGCTCTATGCGACCGCTGGTTTCGCCTGGACGGGGACAACACTCAGCGAGAAGAATTCCGTTGGTCTCGCAACCAGCTCGAACCACACTTTCACGGGGGTCGTCTACGGTATTGGCGCGGAATCCTACGTCTTGCCTAACATGTCGTTGCGGCTTGAAGCCCTGCGCTATGACTATGGATCCGACAACTTGTCGATCACGGGCGCCAAAAACGCGCTGCAGGAATTTGATCCAAGCGACACGGTCGTCCGCGCCGGCGTGACATTTCACTTGAACTAAATAAAAAGCCCGGCGTGTCTCAGCACCGGGTTTTTATTTTTTTATGCAGTCCGGGCTTCAGACCAGCTTGAACGGCAGGTCTTTGCCGGCAAAAAACGCGTCGATGTTGTCGAGCGCCTCATATCCCATCTGATTGCGGGCTTCGATGGCCGCAGAACCCAGATGCGGGAAGAGGAACGTGTTGGGCAGGTCGTAATACCCTTCATTGATCTTGGGCTCGCCTGCAAAGACATCAAGCCCGGCATAGGCCAAACGGCCGGACTTCAAGGCCGCAATCATATCAGCGTCGTTGACCAGATCGCCGCGCGCCGTGTTCACGACAATGGCGCCGTGGGGCAGTTTCTCAATCGTGGCTTTGTTAAAGAAGCCGCGGGTTTCCGGTGTTGATGGCGCATTGATCGAGAAAAACTGCGAGATCCTCAACAAGCTATCCAGGTTGTCGTGATAGATCGCGCCCTTTTCATTGTTGGGCGGCTGGCGGTAAATATCGTAGTAGTGAATTTCCATATCAAACCCGCGCGCACGCTGCGCTAAGGCTTGGCCGATCTTGCCAAAGCCGTAGATACCGAGCTTCTTACCGTCCAAGCGCTGGCCAATAAGTTGCAGCGGTGCCCAGCCTGGCCACTGACGCTTGCGGATCATGGCTTCGCCTTCACCGGCGCGCCGGGCTGAGCCCAACAGCAGCAGCATGGCGATTTCAGCGGTCGCGACCGTGACGCCATGCGGGGCATTGCCAGCCGTGATGCCGCGCGCCTTGCAGGCCTCGAGATCGAGGTGATCGAAGCCGATTGAAAACGTCGAGATGCACTTGATGTTCTCCGGCATCCGGTCGATCACGTCTTTGCGGCACTTCTCATTCAAGGTGATCAGCAGCGCATCGACTTTCTTGGCGGTCTCAAGCACTTCATCAATGGACATCTGCCGGTCATCGGCATGCTGGGTGACATCATAGGCCGCCCGGGCGCGCGCCTCGACGGCGTCGGGCAGACGGCGGGTTATGAGAATTTTTTTCTTGGACATTGCGCTCTCCCGGCGGACATAGACTTTGGTAGGGTTTCCGCTTGTGCCCCAGCGCGCGGCCCCTTTCAAGTCCGATGCAGGCCGTACTGGCTGGCTGCGGCATGAAACCCTTTTTTCACCATGCCGCGCGCAAAGTCAGAACTCCCGCTTTGGTCTCCAAGTCCAGGCACCCCTTAAGGGCTTTACCCTATGCGTAAGGTCGTAATGATCTTTGCGGCACTCGCCGCCACCAAAGTGTGGACCCAGGACCGTTTCTACCGGTCTGTGATGCAGGACGCCCTGGTACAAGCCTACCGCGAGCGGGCTGCACAGCTGTGCCAGAAGGAAGCCCAAAAGCCTGGAAAATCCGGATTATCCGCAGCTTGGCTTTCGCCAACAACAGCCGAAGTCACGATTGGCGCGCCCGGAATGGACGTCGCGCTCTGGGATCTCGATAACCCGTTGTGGGAAGTGCGGTTTCGCCATCCGCACCTTGTACTGACTGCCAATGGCGGCGCAAGGACCCGGTGCGCTTACGACCTCGTCTTTGGATTGGCGAGCCTAAGCGGGCGCTAGCGCCGGGTGC
>JAYTQI010000427.1:0-3139 GCA_043746825.1 Hyphomicrobium sp.
TATGCGATCGACTATCTTTGGGGAACGACGGGCATCGGTTACAACGAAGCCAAAGTCAAGGAACGCTTGCCTGACGCTCCGCTCGACTCCTGGGACCTATTGCTCAAACCGGAAAATGCAGCAAAGCTGAAAGATTGCGGCATCTACGTTCTTGATGCACCGGAAGATGTCATTCCGCCGCTGCTTAAATATCTGGGTCTTGATCCAAACAGCAAAGACCCTGAAATCATCAAGAAGGCCACCGACCTGTTCGAGACGATCCGGCCAAACGTCAAGAAATTTCACTCGTCCGAATACATCAACGCGCTGGCCAACGGCGACATCTGCGTGGCACTCGGCTGGTCGGGTGACATTCTGCAGGCTGGCAATCGCGCCACCGAAGCCAAAAACGGACAGGTCGTGAAATACATCCTGCCCAAGGAAGGCACGCAGATGTGGTTCGATATGATGGCGATCCCGAAAGACGCAAAGCACGTCGAAGAAGCCCACATTTTCCTCGACTATATGATGCGCCCGGAAGTGATCGCAAAATCGTCGAATTTTGTTCAGTACGCCAACGGCAACCTCGCGTCACAGCAGTTTGTCAGCGATGAAGTGAAAAAAAATCCGGTGGTCTATCCCGACGAAGCGACGTTGAAGAAGCTGTTCGTCAAAACGGCCTACGACGCCAAGACGCAACGCGCCGTCACCCGCTCGTGGACCAAGATCGTCACGGGCAAATAAGCACATCTGTCCGGCCGCGAGGTCTTCGAAGACTTCGCGGCCGGGATCAATACCCGGCACCGCCGTTTACGCGAATGCCCTACACTCGACTGCCATTCACCGTATCTCGCGCGTAAAAAAGGGAATGACCTGCATGTCCGGAGCGGCCGCCGACGTCTCAAAGGACGCCAAACCTACTAATGCGACCGGCAAAGCCGGACCAAGAACGCCAGCTCCACAAACGGGGTTTGCGCCATGGAAAGATCCCAACAAGAAGCCCATCGTCCGGTTTGAGAATGTTACCAAACGGTTCGGTGACTTTGTCGCTGTCGACAACTGCACGCTCGATATTTACGAGCGCGAGTTCTTTGCCCTTCTCGGCCCTTCAGGCTGCGGCAAGACCACGCTTCTGCGCATGCTGGCCGGATTTGAAAAGCCCACCGAAGGCCGCATCCTTGTTGAAGGCAAAGACATCACCGATCTCGCACCCTACGAGCGCGAAGCCGTCAATATGATGTTTCAGTCGTATGCGCTGTTCCCGCATATGACGGTTGAAAGCAACATTGGATTTGGATTGCGCCAGGAAGGCATGTCGAAAGCCGACATGGAGACCCGCGTTGGCGAAGCGATGGAGATGGTCGAGCTGACCAAATTCGCAAAGCGCAAACCCAGCCAGCTCTCCGGCGGCCAGCAACAGCGCGTCGCGCTTGCCCGCGCCATCGCCAAGAAACCGCGCATCATGCTGCTGGACGAGCCGCTTGGAGCATTGGACAAGCGCTTGCGCCAGCAGGCCCAGTTCGAATTGATGCGTATCCAGGAAAGCACCGGCACCACGTTCATCATCGTCACCCACGATCAGGAAGAGGCGATGACGGTTTCAAGCCGCATTGCGGTCATGGATCATGGCAAGTTCGTGCAAGTGGCGACGCCGGGCGAAATCTATGAGGCCCCGCACTCGCGCTACTGCGCCAACTTTATTGGCGACGTCAACGTCTTTGAAGGTAAAGTTGCCGGCGTTGCCGATGAATATGCGGAAATTATCTGGTCAAACGGCAACGCCCGCTTCAAGGCGTTAGCGCGCGGGCCTTTGTCGAGAGATCAACAGGTCTATCTCGCACTTCGTCCGGAGAAATTACGCATCTCACTCGAAAAGCCGCATGATGCGGCCAACGCCGTTCCCGGCAAGGTCAGCGACATCGGCTACCTCGGCTCGATTTCGCATTATCATGTCGAGGTAGCGCCGGGCGTGCGCATCACGGCGCTACGGGCTAATGCCGCGCAAACCATCGAGCAGCCGATCACCTGGGAGAGCGATGTCTGGCTGACGTGGCCTACGGACGCCGGTGTGGTGTTGACGAGCTGAACATGACGTCAAAATCACTAAAGCGTTCGATTGAAGTATGCGCGACCAAAGCGTGAGTGGAGTGACGAGATGCGCCGCTGGTATGTGATTGCCCCGCCCTACATCTGGCTGCTGCTGTTTTTTCTCGTGCCGTTTTTTATCGTTTTTAAAATTTCTCTGTCGGACGTCGCGACTGCAATCCCGCCCTATGTGCCATTATTCGACAGCGCCTCTGGCTGGGACGGCGTGAAGGCCTTTTTTTCCGGTCTCGATTTTGAAAATTACAAATTGCTGTTTTCAGATTCGCTTTACATAAACTCCTACTGGTCGAGCATAAAAATTGCTGCCCTTTCGACGCTGCTGACGTTGGTGTTTGCATATCCGATTGCGTATGGCATGGCGCGGGCGCCCAAGGAGTGGCAGGCAACACTCATGATGCTTGTCATCCTGCCGTTCTGGACGTCGTTTCTGATCCGCGTTTACGCCTGGATTGGCATCCTGAAGCCCGAGGGTTTGCTCAATAAACTGCTGCTGAGCATCGGCCTGATCAACGAGCCGCTGCAGATTATGCCGGGAACGACGTCGGTCTATATCGGCATCATCTATTCCTATCTGCCCTTCATGATTTTGCCCCTTTACGCCAGCCTTGAGAAAATCAGCCCGGCACTGCTCGAGGCGGCTGAAGATTTGGGCTCAAAGCCCTGGCGCGCATTTTGGCAAGTCACGTTCCCGCTGTCGCTGCCGGGCGTTGTTGCTGGATGCATGCTGGTGTTCATTCCAGCCGTCGGCGAATTCGTGATCCCCGATCTGCTCGGCGGCTCGGATACACTGATGATCGGGAAGACACTGTGGACCGAATTCTTCAACAATCGCGATTGGCCGGTGTCTTCGGCTGTCGCCGTGCTGTTGTTGCTGGTCCTTATTGTACCCATTGTGCTGTTCCAGCGGCAACAGCAGCTTGAGCGGGAGGCAGGCCGATGAAAAACCGCTTTTCATGGTTCAACGTTACCTCGATCGCGCTCGGCTTTGCGTTTCTCTATATCCCTATTCTTTTGCTCATCATCTTCTCGTTCAACGAGTCGAAGCTAGTGACGG
>JAYTQI010000428.1:0-6919 GCA_043746825.1 Hyphomicrobium sp.
GGACCGCAAGGCATCCGGGTCAACGCGCTCTCAGCCGGTCCTATGCGCACGCTATCCGGCGCTGGTGTTTCGGATGCGCGCGTGATCTTCAATTTCCAGCGCGAGAACTCGCCTTTGAAGAAAACCCCGACACTTGATGATGTTGGCGGTTCAGCCCTCTATCTGCTCTCACCGATGTCGGGCGCGGTGACGGGCGAAGTCCACTTCGTCGATTGCGGCTATAACACCGTCTCGATGCCGAACCTTCAAAACCTCAAAGTCATCGACACCGAGGCCAAATCGGGCGGCAGCACGCCGTCTGAGGCGGCGGAGTAGCGGCCCCCTGTTGACGCCGCTTGGCGTCCATCGCAAACACTTCCCCCATGATCGGTGTCTTTGATTCTGGCCTGGGGGGTCTGACCGTGCTGCGCGAGCTAACTTCGCGCTTCAAGCACGCCGATTTCGTCTATCTCGCCGATCACGCCCATGTGCCCTATGGCAACCGGCCATCCGAAGAGATCGTCGATCTGACCCGAGCCGCCACGGAAGAGCTGTTCAAGCGTGGCGCGAAACTCGTGCTGCTAGGTTGCAATACTGCCACCGCCGTGGCGTTGCGGCGTCTGCAGCAACAGTGGCTGCCAGGGAGCCCCTGGAAAGGCACCCACAACGTGCTGGGCATCGTCGCCCCAACGGTCGAAGCCGCGACCCAGACGCCGTGGGCGGTGACCTCGCCGCAGTACCCGCAGAAGAACAACACCGACACCGTCGCCGTCTTCGGCACCACCCGCACCGTCACCGCTGGCGTCTATCCGGAAGAAATCCACAAACGCTGCCCGAAGGTGACGGTGGTTCAGCAAATCTGCTCGGAGTTAGCAGGCGCGATTGAAGACAAAAAGCCGGAGGCCGAACTCGAGCGCCTTGTGATTGAGGGCGTCACCGGCATCATGGCGCAAACCGCTGGTATGCCGCCGCACCGGGCGATTTTGGGCTGCACCCACTTCCCGCTGGTCGAGCACCTGTTCCGCCGCCATTTGCCCCCCTTCACCCGCATTCTCTCGCAGCCAGAGGTCGTCGCCGACAGTTTCGAGGACTACCTGGCGCGGCGTCCGCACTACCTTGCTGGCAAAGAAGGTGGACGCCTGACGCTTTTGACAACCGGCGACGCGCGCGAGGTCAGCGCCAAAGCCCGGGTGTTCTGGCCAGATGTTGCAACATTCTCGAAGGCCTAAGCCACTCCTCCGTTGCGTTACACTCATCCCGCCACCATGTATGGCTCATGGAAACCACCTACAAAATCTCCGGCATGCATTGCGGGGCGTGCATTGGGCGAATGACCGCCGCGCTCGAACCGTTCGCTGACGGCGTCGCGGTGACGCTGCATCCTCCACAAGCCAAATTCCGCAATATGAAGACCCGCGATCTTGCCACGCTCAACGCGGCGGCTGCCAAAGCTGGGGTATATATTTTGTCAGCTGACCCTACGCCCGCAGTCGCGCCCATACTTGGCGCCGCAGGCGATGAGCGCGGCTGGTTTGAGACTTACTACCCGCTGTTCCTCATTATCGGATATATTGCCATTGCCGCATTGGCGGGAACGGGCGGCGGGACAAAGTCGATCTTTGCCGCCTGGATGACCAACTTTATGGCTGGGTTTTTTCTCGTCTTTTCGGCCTTCAAATTTTTGAACCTTTCAGGCTTCGCCGACGCTTACGCGAGCTACGACCTCCTCGCCAAGCGCTGGCGCGGCTATGGCTTCATGTATCCGTTCCTTGAGCTCGGCCTTGGCCTTGCCTACTTGTTCCGCTTCGCGCCCACGCTCACCAACGCCGCTACTTTTCTCCTGATGGGATTTTCCAGCCTCGGCGTGCTCGCAGCCCTGCGTTCGAAACGCGCCATCACCTGCGCTTGTCTGGGCACTGTGCTAAAATTGCCAATGTCGACGATCACACTGGTCGAAGATTTGGGCATGGCGGCCATGGCGGCAGCGATGCTGCTGGCCAGCGGCCACAATTGAAGGGTTGGCGAGCGCCCGTCGCTTGCGCTAATTTCTCGTTCGTCTCACACGACCTGAGGGCGCGGCTGTGTCGGCCCACTTAAGAAAGAGGAGCACGTAGTCATGTTGTCAAAACTCACACTCTCAGCGGCAGTCCTTGCCGCCGCTATGTTCGCCGCCACGCTGCCAGGCGGCGCACAACCAGCCAGCCCAGCACTCAGCCTTCTTAAGGGTGCCGCAGCTGAGCAATCCATCATCGAGAAGACCCACGGCTGGCACCGCACCTGCCGCAAAGGCTTCACCGATGTCCACAAGCACGTCAAGGGCGTCGGCCGCGTTACCTGCAAGACGCGCCGCTGCACGACCGATGATTTGGGCGTCAAGCACTGCGTCTGGAGCTAAAAACCGCTTCCTGCAAATGCCGTAAGCAAAACAGCCGCTGGATGCTCTCCAGCGGCTGTTTTTTGTTTTTCAACTCTGCGCCAATTACCGGCGCGGGCCGCGGCCACCACCGCCGCCACGAGGCGGTCCGTCACGGCGCGGCGGACGGCTCTCGAACACTTCTTCCGGTTCGCCCTCTGCGCGCGGGATTTCAAGCCCCGTCGTCTGATCAACAATTTTCATCGACAAGCGTGTCTTGCCGCGATCATCGAACCCTAAAAGCTTGACGTAAACTTCTTGGCCTTCCTTGACGACTTCGCCGACGGTCGCGGGGCGGCCGTTGGTCAGTTGCGAGATGTGGACCAGGCCATCTTTGGACCCAAAGAAGTTCACGAACGCCCCGAACTCCATGATCTTGACGACCTTGCCTTTGTAGACGAGGCCAACTTCGGCTTCTTGGGTGATGCCCTTGATGCGCGCCAGCGCTTTCTCGATGCTCTCGCGGTTGGCAGATGCGATCTTGACGGTGCCATCGTCAGCAATGTCGATCTTGGCGCCGCTTTCCGCAACGATCTCGCGAATGACCGAACCGCCAGAGCCGATAACTTCACGGATCTTGTCGGTCGGTATCTTGATCGTCTCGATGCGGGGTGCGTGCTCGCCGATCTCGGCGCGGGCGCCGGTCAAGGCTTTGGCCATTTCACCAAGGATGTGGATACGGCCACCGTGGGCCTGCTCCAGAGCGACCTTCATGATCTCTTCGGTGATGCCGGTGATCTTGATGTCCATCTGCAGGGCTGTGATGCCATGCTCGGTACCGGCCACCTTGAAGTCCATGTCTCCGAGATGATCTTCGTCGCCCAGGATGTCGGAGAGAACCGCGAAATCCTTGCCTTCCTTGATCAGACCCATGGCGATACCCGCCACCGGGCTTTTCAGCGGAACGCCCGCATCCATCAACGCCAGCGAGGTGCCGCACACGGTCGCCATGGAGGACGAACCGTTGCTCTCCATGATTTCAGAGACGACGCGCAGCGTGTAGGGGAAGTCTTCTTTCTTTGGCAGCATTGGGCGGATGGCGCGCCAGGCAAGTTTGCCGTGGCCGATTTCCCGCCGTCCTGGCGAACCCATACGGCCAGTTTCACCGACTGAGAAGGGCGGGAAGTTGTAATGCAGCAGGAAGTTTTCTTTGCGCGTCCCTTCCAGGCTATCGACGTACTGCTCGTCTTCACCGGTGCCGAGCGTCGCCACCACGAGAGCTTGGGTTTCGCCACGTGTGAACAGCGCCGAGCCATGCGTGCGTGGTAGAATGTGAACTTCGGAGAGGATCGGACGGACGGTCTTGAGGTCGCGGCCGTCGATGCGGTGCTTGGTCTTCAAAACGTCGCCACGCATGATATCCATCTCGAGGCCCTTGAAGGCGTCGGTGAGCAGGACTTTTTCATTGGCGTCGCCGTCTGGAATTGCGATGCCTTCGAATACGGCCTTCTTAGCAGCGCCGACGAGATCGTTGCGCTTGCCCTTTTCTTTGGTCGAGAAGGCTTCCTTGAGGGCGTGCTCGGCGATGGCTTTGACCTGCGCTTTGTACTTGCCCTTGTCGGGTATCTTGATGTCCCACGGTTCTTTGGCAGCGGTTTCCGCGAGCTTGATGATGGCCTGGATCACCGGCTGCATGTGCTTGTGGCCAAACATGACCGCTTCAAGCATCTGCTTTTCTGGAAGTTCTTTCGCTTCCGACTCAACCATCATGACGGCGTCATGGGTGCCAGCGACCACGAGGTCGAGGGCGCTTTCCGCCATCTCATCGACCATTGGGTTCAAGACGAACTCGCCCTTGATGACGCCAACGCGGGCGGCGGCGATGGGGCCTAAGAACGGCAGTCCCGAAAGTGTCAAAGCGGCAGAGGCTGCCACCATGCCGACGATGTCGGGATCATTCTCGAGATCGTGTGAAAGCACGGTGACGACGACCTGGGTTTCGTTCTTGAAACCTTCAACAAAGAGCGGGCGGATTGGCCGGTCGATGAGGCGCGAGGTCAGCGTCTCTTTTTCAGTCGGGCGGCCTTCGCGCTTGAAGTAGCCGCCGGGAATTTTGCCCGCAGCATAGGTGCGCTCTTGATAGTTCACGGTGAGTGGGAAGAAGTCGATGCCGGGCTTTACAGAGCGGGCACCAACGACAGTCGCAAGCACAGTTGTGTCACCATATTGCGCCACGACGGCGGCGTCGGCCTGGCGGGCCATATGGCCGGTCTCAAGCTTCAGCTTGCGGCCACCCCAGTCAATTTCCACGCGATGTATGTCGAACATGTTTTAAGTCTTTCGGTTTTGCTTTTTCTCGTTCCACGGACGGATATGCGTTTGCGCAGCTCTAGCTGCGTAAACGGTCTTGGCGCCGGAGCCCTAGAGGGCACCAGCGCAGTGTTGTGTCAGAATTCTCTGCATCTCAGCCATGCGGCCACGCCTCGCTCAATGCGCGGTTTGCCTTAGCGGCGGATGCCGTGCTTTTCGATGATCTTTTGATAGCGGCCGTTGTCCTTGCTCTTGACGTAGTCGAGCAACTGACGGCGCTGGCTGACCATCTTAAGAAGGCCACGGCGCGAGTGGTTGTCTTTCTTGTGCATTTTGAAGTGGTCGGTCAGTTCGTTGATGCGATGCGTGAGCACGGCGATCTGAACTTCCGGAGAGCCGGTGTCGTTGGCTTTGGTGGCGTTGTCTTTGATAACAGCCGTCTTCGCCACGCGGCGGTGGGGCGCAATTTCCGACATCGTGTGCTCCTTTCAGATTTGGAGTATTTGGGAAACGGCCACAGCCGGGATGTCGTCCAGCAGGGTCGCAAATGAATGACGCGCGGGATTTGGGCCCGCGCGGCATGGGCGCTTTATACACGAATGCGGCGTCAGAGCGAGCGGCAATGTCGCCGGTTTGGCGCGGCAAAGGTTGCAAATTGCCGGACGCTTTTGCCATCTGATCGGGTCAATTAACCCTTCGTGTTGCTTCCACAATACAGACATGCCCCCAACTTGAGTTTAACCTTGGCGTGTATATTCAGGGGGCGTTTCATGCGTAAATTGTATGTTCCGTTTGTGTGCCTATTAGTGCCAGCCATGCAGGGCTGCTCGCATATTCCAGACCCAGGCCAAGTGCCCGAGGTTGAGCCTCAAGCGATATTGCAACACATCCGATGCGAAGTCCGGCAGACGCTGGAGGAGGATTACCCAGCGGATAAGGAACTACGCAAAGCCACGATTGGTTACGGACTGGTCCTCAAGGCGGAAGAAAAGGCAACGCAAAGTCTGACACCCAGCCTCAAATGGCCTGTGCTGCAAGGCTCCATTGGCCTGGGAATTACCGCCGAGTCCGAGAAAGAACGCTACACCCAGGGCACCACCAATGTATCTGAAGATTTGGTGGATACCCTAAAAGCCAAGTGCGAAAGTACCGATACGACCCATGAGGAGTTATATCCAATTGTTGGCGACCTGGGATTGCGCCAAATTATTAAACGGTACGTCGCTCTACACAATATCGCAGCGATCTCACCTAGGGACGGTTTCATTCAGGAGCTTAAGTTCCGGCTAAAGTTCAACGGTGGCATAAAACCCAGTTACGAACTTATCAAAGGTCTCAACCCGACGACGACGGGCATCTTTGATTTCACTGCGCTGCGCCAAGATACGCATACTCTTACAGTTACGATTGCGCCGTTTAAGAAGCCGGCCGGTGCTCCTGAAGTAAAAGTTCGGATTGTCAACTTTGATGAGGCCACTTCGGACAAAACCCGGCCGACAGTGAAAAGACACTCCCACAAGTACCGTTCACAATCACTGAGCCCGTCTAGTACTCCAAACCGTCAGGACAACTCTAGCGCTAAGCAAGACGTGGAAGAAACATTGCGGAATCGACAAAACCAACAAAGGCTTGAGGAATTCATACAAGAACGCATCCGATAGCGGGAAACTAACCGAGATTAAAAACCCGCCTTGGGTGCAGCGCGCCTTTATCGAGTTCGCCCAAAGCGATCAAGCGGCCATTCGAGGTCGCGAACGCCGGGCCTTCAAATTACCTATTGCGTTCGTTCTTGTTTTGTACTAAATTGTATAGGATGTGTAAGTGGACCCTTAGAAAGGGCGGACTGTGGCGAAATCCATCGATCAGCGGGTTGGCGATCTTGAACAGGTCATTGAGGATCTGCCAGGGATTTTGAACATCCGTTTTGCGCAGGCAAAGACCGAGCGGGATGAGATCAAGGCGCGCGTTGCGTCTGTGGATGCGAAAGTGGAAGGTCTCAACGCCCGGATGTCCAATATCGAGTTGAGTTTGGAACAAATGAAACTTGAGATGGCCACCCTGCCACGCGTCATCGGCCAGATTATCAGCGAACACCTCAAGCCCGCGTGAGCGCGGCGCAATTGCCTAGTGTGCGCTTGCGAGGTTCTAGGACTTGCTGGCCAGTGCCAGAGCGGCGGCCCAGGTCGCGAAATACCCGCCAAGACCGCCGAGCACCCGCGTCAGGCTGCCAGCGTCTGCGGCTAGCAAGCCGAATACGGCGCAGCCGAGTGACATCAA
>JAYTQI010000429.1:0-3124 GCA_043746825.1 Hyphomicrobium sp.
GCAAGTCCCCACCACGGGGAGCTGAGTGTTGATGCGGTCAACACGATTAGTGCCGCTGATCCGGCCATACCATGAACTAGCCCGACGGCCAGCGTGCGCCACGGAAGTGCTTCTGAATGTCTGTGGTCGTGCCGGCTCAGCTCATGCGGGCTGGCGTCATCGCGGTGGCTATGAGCGTGAAAATGCGCGGGCCCGGGCCCATGAAGATGGGTATGAAAATGCACTTGGTCACGCCTTAACCGCCACAGCACATGCAGCCCAAGACCGAGAAGCATAACGCCAACCAAAGCTTCAAGGTTATCAGCTGTCCGTTCCGGAACTGTGGTGCGCAAAATAAGGCATGATCCCGCAACGGCCACCAGCGTCAGTGTATGTCCGATACCCCAGAAGATCCCGTGCCGGGAAATGCAGCGGATGCCCGAGCGGCGGCTGGCTATGCTGCAAACAGCCGCGACGTGATCGGCTTCCGTCGCGTGCTGCATCCCGAATAGAAATCCAAGCCCTAAGGTCGATAGCAGCATGGCCGAGTCCTCATTTTTGCGCGGATGCGCAGTCCGCCACGGTTTAGATATGCATTTCGGTGATGCGTTTAGCGACCCAAGCGTACCACGCGTCCATTCCTGCTCCGGTCTTGGCCGAGACCTGAATCACTTCGGCCTGCGGATTGACGTCGCGCGCAAATGCGATGGCCTTCGCGACGTTGAAATCGAGATGCGGCAACAGGTCGATCTTATTGAGGAGGAGCAGGCTGGCGGCACGGAACATATGGGGATATTTAACCGGCTTGTCCTCACCCTCGGTCACCGAGAGAATTGCGACCTTTGCTTTTTCGCCGAGATCGAAAAGAGCCGGGCAGACCAGATTGCCAACGTTCTCGACCATCACGACAGAGCCGGGCTTGGGTTTCAACTCGTCAAGCCCGCGTTGGATCATGTCAGCTTCGAGATGACAGCCTGTGCCGGTATTGACCTGTATTGCTGCGGCCCCGGCGGCTTGGATACGTTCGCCATCGTTAGACGTCGCCTGATCGCCCTCGATCACCGAAATCTCTAACTTACCGCTGAGATCGCGAATGGTCCGCTCCAGCAGTGAAGTTTTTCCTGAGCCCGGCGAACTGACGAGGTTCAGCATCAAGACTTCGCGGCCGGCGAGCCAAGCCCGATTGCGGGCAGCAAGGGCGTCATTCTTGGTTAGGATAGCCTGCTGAAGATCGACGACTTCGTGAGTGTGGTCGTGACTGTGACCGGGGCCGTGATCATGCGAATGACCGGGTTCGTGGGAATGGCCGTGGCTATGGCCATCCGTACCACGCGAATGCTGTCCGCGCTCCTCAATGTACCCCTGATCATGCAGATGGGCGACCATATTGCGCCATATCTCGCTGACTTTCCCAGTCTTGACGTTGGTGACGGTGGCCTTGGCTCCGTCTGAACAACCGCAATCGACGCACATGAGCTTAACGCTCCTCTCTACGGTCCTGCCATCACGCCGGACACATGCGGCCGGCTGGCTGGGCTTTCTGTCTCAAATTCAAATTCGCGGACTTTGAGTTCCTCCCCGGCCAGCCGTTCGATATCGCGGTTTCCGCAGGTGCAGGGCGAATAGAGCTGCGGGGTTGCAAATTCGGCGTGACAGGCGCGGCAACGCCCCCGTCCCTCGATATCGCGAATATGGAGCTTGGCGCCCTCAACGCAAGTTCCGCGCGCCACGACATCAAAACAAAACCGCACAGCGTCGCTCATGACGCCCGAGAGCCGGCCAATATCCACAGTGACGCGTGTAACTTTCCGCCCGCTCGCGTGTTCCGCGACGATGGCGACGATGTTCCGCGTGATCCCTAGCTCGTGCATGTCAGCAAATCCTTGGCAATTGTTCGCCGACCAGCATGTCGACAATGCGCGTTCCGCCAAAGACTGTGCGCATCGTCACGCGGCCCGCTTCGCCGCTGCCAACCTCGCCGATGATGGCTGCATTGACACCAAACGGATGCGCACGAAGGCTTGCCAGTGCTGCGTCGGCTTCCCCTACTGGTACAACGGCGACGATCTTGCCCTCGTTGGCGAGATACAAGGGATCAAGCCCTAGAATTTCGCAAAAGCCTTTGACCTCTGGCCGCAACGGCGTGCGTTCTTCGTCGATAGTGATCGAGACACTGGAGGCTTCGGCCATCTCGTTCAATACAGTCGCGATGCCACCGCGCGTTGCGTCGCGAATGGCGCGCGTTCCTGGTGCGGCTTTTAGAAGATCCGCGATCAAGCCGTACAACGGGGCGCAATCACTTTCGATGGGGCTATCGAGCAGCATGTCGCCACGTGCGCCCAGGATAGCGGCGCCGTGGTCGCCAAGTAGACCATTGACAATGATCACATCACCGGGTCGTGCCCGATGGGCCCCGAGAATGGTGCCTTTGGCGATGACACCTACACCCGTGGTCGTCAGGAAGACCTTATCGCACGCGCCCTTGTGCACGACCTTGGTGTCGCCGGTTACGATTTGGACGCCAGCTGCTTTGGCGGTTTCTGCCATCGACTTGGCGATGCGCCGCAAGAGATCAATCTCCACGCCTTCTTCGATGATCGCCGCGCACGAGAGATAGAGTGGCTTGGCCCCGCCAACGGCCAAATCATTAACCGTGCCGCATACGGCGAGCGTGCCGATATTGCCACCAGGGAAGAACAGCGGATCGACGACGAAGCTGTCGGTCGTAAATGCTAGCCGGTCGCCTAATGCGGTCAGGCTAGCCAGGTCGATGCGGGCTTGATCCTCTAATGGTGCCAAGGTGCCATTGTCGAAGGCTGAGACGAACACATCGTCAATCAGATCTTTCATAGCCTTGCCGCCACCGCCATGCGCGAGGGTGACTTTGGCGACGTGGACTTGTCTCAGTTGGCGCTTAGGCGGCAGGGAGATCATGTTCATGACGCAACCGCCTGCTTTTTGATGCCGCCGTATTGGTAGTAGGCAGCACAAGCGCCCTCAGAAGAAACCATCAGCGCGCCGAGTGGGACTTCGGGTGTGCAGGCGGTGCCGAAGACTTTGCACTGCCAGGGCTTGATGACGCCTTTCAGAACTTCCCCGCATTGGCACGATTTCGGGTCTGCAATTTTGATATTCGGCATCGCGA
>JAYTQI010000430.1:0-6885 GCA_043746825.1 Hyphomicrobium sp.
GCAACGTAAGGCTTCTCCGCCCGCTGGCTCTCTGCGTGAATGGCCCGCGCCAAGGTGTCCTTGCCAACACCCGTTTCGCCGAGAAGAAGCAGGGGGATATCCTTGTCGATGATCTTGCGGCAGAGCTTAACGCTCTGCATCATGGACGGATCAGCGCCTGCGACCTTGTCGAGCGGAAGAATATGAGAGTTTGCGATAGCGCGGTTGTCTTTAAGGGCGTGCGCGGACTTAGCAGTAGAGGGCGAAGATTTCTTCTTCGGTAAGAACGCGGTGACAAACGCGCCTGAGCCATCCGCCATGTTGAGCCGCATGCTATGGCTGGCGAGTGGCTTCAAATCACCGAATGAGACGTGCCAGAGGTCTCGAATATCCCAGCCGCCGAGCGAACTGAGGTCGGGCACGCCAAGATAGGACAAGGCTTCTTGCGTGGCACCTAGAATGCGGCCCGATTCATCTGTCGCCACGAGCGCCTTAACGGCGAGAGGCATCGCATCGGGCTCGTTTGACAGAGAAATGATGCAATCGTTCCTGTGCCACTTGCGGAATAGCATCATGCTGATTTGGTTGGCAGCTTCGCGGGTGAAGTATTGCGCAAAGCTGTAATCGGTTGAATCTTTTGCGGCCCGTCCCGAGATGTCGAACGCGGCCAGAACTCGACCATCCGGACTAAAGATAGGGGCAGCCGTACAAATGAAATTGGAGAAGGATTCATTGAAATGCGCTGGTCCGCAAACCGTAATCGGCTGGCGCGAGACCAGACAAGTGCCTATGCCGTTGGTGCCTGCCGCCTGCTCGTGCCAAACCGAGCCGCTCGCCAATCCCTCTAGCGAAAGTTCCTGGCTGGCTGGACTGTCGGCGTAACTTTTCACGACGATGCCGTCGGCATTACTGATCAAAACAACATAGTTGACGTCGCGCGCGATGCTCCGGACGCGATCAATGACAGGCGATGATTCAACCAGCATCGCTTCCATACTACCGCGCAATTCCCGCACGGTTTTGTCCGTCACACGCGTGATCGGGTTTTTCTGACTGCGGTCCAGATTGTATTCTGTGATGCAGCGGCGCCAGGAGGCTTTGACAATATCTGCGCTCAGGGTTGCCGTGCCCGATACAGCTAAGGCCATTTCGGCTGGTTCGTTGAGCATATTGCGCTGGTCCTATTAGACTTCTGGCGGGGTCACACTGCCAGCAATAAGGAAAGCTTTCAAGTTGCCAGGTCAGGAGAATTATTCGAGGGGCTGAAGCAATTTATGGGAATGCTAAGCATGCGGTGCTATCCGCTATGTTTGATTGCTGCATCGCAGCACTGCGGGGCGCGCTGATTAAAGTCGGACCCTTTACTCAATTTCCGGCGACTGAAACAGTTCCCGATTCTATGTTAAACCACATGCTGATTTGATCGCATGATTGCATGATTTCACAGCAGGGAAGCTAACCTATGACTGATATTCGCTCGAAACTCACTTGGCTCGCCGTAGCCATAACCGGCGCAGTGTCACTTGCCATTTTGGCGCTAACGCGCGGTGAGCCGGTTAATGCCATTTGGCTAGTAGCTGCAGCCGTGTCGGTCTACTTAATCGCCTACCGCTATTACAGCTTGTTTATCGCCAAGCATGTCGCGGCCCTCGATTATCATCGCAAAACGCCCGCTCACCGCCACAACGATGGGCTCGATTATGTGCCAACCAACCAATACGTCCTGTTCGGCCATCACTTTGCAGCCATTGCGGGGGCTGGCCCACTGGTTGGACCTGTGTTGGCGGCCCAGATGGGATATCTGCCGGGCACGCTGTGGCTGTTGGTCGGCGTTGTGTTTGCTGGAGCTGTTCAAGATTTTATAGTCTTGTGGGCTTCGACCCGGCGCGATGCGCGTTCGCTTGGCGATATGATCCGTGTCGAGATGGGCAACCTGGCCGGCACCATTGCCATGGTTGGCATCTTGATGATCATGATCATCCTGCTTGCCGTTCTCGCGCTCGTCGTTGTCAAAGCCCTTGCCCATAGCCCGTGGGGCACCTTCACCGTTTTTGCGACCATCCCGATTGCGATCTTCATGGGACTCTATGGCCGTTTCCTGCGGCCTGGCAAAATCGCTGAGATGTCGGTCATCGGCTTCGTGTTACTGATGCTCTCACTTTTCTTTGGCCAGCAAGTGTCTGAGAGCCCAGATCTGGCGCCGCTATTCACCTTTAGCGGTGAAGCCCTGTCGATCATGCTGATTGCCTATGGCTTCATAGCTTCGGTTTTGCCGGTTTGGCTTTTGCTGGCGCCGCGCGACTATCTCTCGACCTTCCTCAAGATTGGAACGATCTTTGGCCTCGCGCTCGGCATTCTCTTTGTGATGCCGCAATTGAAGATGCCGGCCGTCACCAAGTTTATTGATGGATCTGGCCCGGTGTTTGCCGGTGCACTGTTCCCATTCTTGTTCATCACCATCGCCTGTGGTGCAGTCTCAGGATTCCATTCTCTCGTGTCGTCGGGTACGACGCCGAAGATGCTGGAAAATGAAATCCAAGCCCGCTTCATCGGCTACGGCGCCATGTTGATGGAAAGCTTCGTGGCCGTCATGGCGTTGATTGCTGCAACGGCGCTTGAGCCTGGCGTTTATTTCGCGATGAACAGCCCGGCGGCGCTGATTGGCACGACACCTGTGGAAGCAGCAAAAGTCATCACTGGCTGGGGCTTTGAGGTGTCGCCAGAGACGCTAACGGACGTCGCTAAGAATGTCGGAGAGTCTACGATCCTCTCGCGCACCGGCGGCGCACCAACACTCGCTGTTGGGATGGCCCAAATTCTCTCCAATGTTGCGGGTGGCAAGGCCTTGATGGGCTTCTGGTATCACTTCGCCATTTTGTTCGAGGCGCTGTTTATTCTGACCACGATTGACGCCGGGACGCGCGTCGCGCGATTCATGATTCAAGATTTGGTTGGCGGTTATGTGCCAGCCTTCAAAAACACGAAGTCATGGACCGCGAACATCGTCGCAACCGCACTGGCAGTGGCGGGGTGGGGCTACTTTCTCTACCAGGGCGTCATCGATCCACTTGGCGGCATTAACACGCTATGGCCGCTGTTTGGTATTGCCAATCAGATGCTAGCGGCGATTGCGCTGATCTTGTGCACGGTCGTGCTGTTCAAGATGAAGCGCGAGCGCTACGCTTGGGTGACGGCATTGCCCGCGCTGTGGCTGATTGTGTGCACGATGACGGCCGGTTGGAGCAAAATCTTCAACGCTGACGTCAAGATCGGCTTCCTAGCCCACGCGGAGAAGTTCTCAAACGCATTGATCCAAGGCCAAGTGCTGGCACCCGCTAAAGACGTTGCTCAAATGCAGCGCATCGTTTTCAATGATACGCTTGACGCCACTCTAGCCGCCGCGTTCGTAGCGCTTGTACTTGCCATGCTCGGTTTTGGCTTGGCAGCGATCTGGAGGGCTTACGAAAGCGACACCATAACTGCGCGCGAGACGGCAGCCCTACCGGCAGCGGAGTGAGAGCAATGCTGTTTAAAGACGTCTTCAACCTTGCAAATATCGCCATGCTCGGGCGTGGTCTTAAAACTTCGGCACGCCTGATGGTCGGCGTGCCGGATTACGAGGCCTATGTGGCGCATCGCGTAGCGCTTCATCCGGGCGAACCCGTGATGAACTACGAGGAATTCTTCCGCGAGCGCCAGATGAGCCGCTACGGCGTCAACGGTGGCAAAATCAGCCGGTGTTGCTGAGCCCAACACTCGACTGGAATTGAACTGGCCCAAAGACAACTATTTTCTGCGGCCACTTGACGATCTCGGTTTTGGGTTATATTTAACTGTTGTGTTATTTAACATAATGGTACACTACACATGCCCTTAGATCGCCTCAGCACCACATTTCAGGCCCTCGCCGATCCCACAAGGCGCGCGATTTTGGCACGTCTCGCGATTGGCGAAACGTCGGTCACAGAACTCGCCGAGCCTTTTGATATAACCATGCCCGCTATCTCCAGACATCTCAAAGTGTTGGAACGCGCTGGTCTCATCACGCGCGGACGCGAAGCTCAGTGGCGGCCGCGCCGCATCGATCCAGCAGCTCTGAAACACGTCGACGACTGGCTCGAACACTACCGCCGCTTCTGGGACGAGAGCTTCGATCGCCTCGATGACTATCTCCGTGTCAACCAAACCAAGGAGAAAAAACGTGTCAAAAAATCAAGAAAATAAACCGGTAATCTCGCCTGCAAGCGAAATCGAATTCAAGATCGAGCGCGCCTTCAACGCGCCGCGAGATCTTGTTTGGAAAGCGCATTCCGAGGCAGATCACCTCAAGCACTGGTGGGGCCCGAAGGGCTGCACGGTCAGCGTCAAACTTTTCGAATTCCGCCCCGGCGGTCTCTTCCACTACGGCATGCACTACTCAACGGGCAGCGCGATGTGGGGCCGGTTTTTCTATCGCGAAATCGAGGCCAATAAGCGTATCGTCTGGCTCAATTCTTTTGCGACTGAGACCGGCGGCATTGCGCGCGCGCCCTTCAGTCAGGATTGCCCCTTAGAAATGCACAACGTCATGACGCTCACGGAACACAATGGCAAAACCACGCTAACTTTGCGCTCAACCCCTTTTGGCGCAAATGCTCAAGAATGCAAATTTTTTGCGGATCTGCACGGGTCGATGCAGCAGGGCTTTGGCGGAACCTATGACCAGCTATCCGCGTATCTGGCGAAGCTATAATCATAAACTGCGGCTTGTTTTAGTAATGAACCGGCGTAAAATCGCCGCGTGCCATCCCAATGGTAATGGAGGCTGTCATGCTGGAAGCCATTTTCATACTCCTCGCGATATTGGCTGCAGTGCTTTTATATGCCGCAAGCCGGCCGGATACGTTCCATATTGAACGCTCGGCGGCGATTGCAGCGCCGCCAGACAAAGTTTTCGCACTCATCAACGACTTTCATGGATTCAACTCCTGGAACCCATGGCTCAGGAAAGATCCCGAAACCAAGGAGAGTTACAGTGGTGCGGCCAGCGGCAAGGGCGCGGCTTACGCTTGGGAGAGTAAAACAGTCGGGATAGGGCGGATGGAAATCATCGAGTCACAGCCTGCTTCCAACGTCAAAATCAAACTCGATTTCTTTAAACCGTTCGAAGCCCACAACACGGCGGAGTTCGCGTTAATGCCCAAAGACAGCGGCACGCGCGTGACGTGGTCCATGTATGGCGCAAGCACCTTGATGTCGAAGGTGATGGGATTGTTCATGAGTATGGACAAGATGGTCGGCAAGGATTTCGAAGCCGGCCTCGCCAATATGAAGGAAATTGCGGAGCGGTGAGGCGCGGCTGGACGCCCATTTGACCACGCCCACCTCTCGGGCTATGTCGCGACATGGCTCCACCTCTTTTGACGTTAAAAAACATCTACCTGACCTTTGGCGGCACACCGCTTTTGGAAGGCACGGAAATCACCGTTGCCCCCAACGACCGCATCTGCCTTGTTGGCCGCAATGGCTCGGGCAAATCCACACTTCTGAAAATTGCGGCCAATATGATCCAGCCGGATAAGGGAGAGCGCTTTGCCCACCCCGGCGCGACCGTGCGCTATCTACCGCAGGAAGCAGATTTCGCTGGGTTTGAGACGACACTTGCCTACGTCGAGGCGGGCCTTGGGCCAACGGATGATACGTATCAGGCGCAGGCTCTGCTTGATGAGCTCGGCCTTGATGGCACCGAAAACCCGGAACGCCTATCAGGCGGCGAAGCCCGCCGCATTGCGTTGGCGCGCGTGCTCGTGGCCAAACCGGATGTGCTGCTTCTGGATGAGCCCACAAACCATCTCGATCTCCCCGCCATCGAGTGGCTTGAAAAAACTCTGAAGACTTTACGCTCGGCGATCGTGCTGATCAGCCATGACCGGCGCTTTCTCGAGAACTTGTCCCGCGCCACCGTTTGGATCGACCGCGGTCAGGGGCGGCGCCTGGAGCAGGGCTTTACGGCCTTCGAAGACTGGCGCGACAAGGTTTTGGAAGAGGAAGAACTCGAACGCCACAAACTCGACCGCAAGATTGTGCGCGAAAACGACTGGATGCACGGCGGCGTCACAGGCCGTCGCAAACGCAACGTCCGCCGCGTCCGGGAACTGCGCGCCATGCGCCAGGAAGTGCGCGACCAGCGCGGCGTCGTTGGCAACGTCCGGCTTGAGTCATCTGAAGCCGGCCTTTCTGGCAAGCTGGTGGCTGAGACCAAGAAAATTTCGAAAAGCTATGGCGGCGTCGCCGTTGTCAAAGATTTGTCGCTGCGCATTATGCGCGGTGACCGGCTTGGACTGGTCGGACCCAATGGCGCTGGTAAAACTACGATCCTGAAATTGCTGACCGGCGCGATTGCCCCTGATAGCGGCGACATCCGCCTGGGCACTAACCTGGAACTCGTCTCGCTGGATCAACGACGCGACGAGCTAGATCCCAATTGGACGGTCTCGGACGCCCTCACCGGCGGGCGCGGCGATCAGGTGACCGTCAACGGCAAGGTGCGCCACGTCGCCAGTTATATGAAAGATTTTCTGTTCTTGCCTGAACAGCGGCTGACACCCCTGCGCGTGCTCTCTGGTGGAGAGAGGGCGAGGCTGATGCTAGCACGCGCACTCGCGAAGCCCTCGAACCTGCTCGTGCTAGATGAGCCGACCAACGATCTTGATCTTGAAACGCTCGATCTTCTGCAAGAGCTGCTCGCGGATTACGCGGGGACTGTTTTGCTGGTCAGCCATGATCGCGATTTTCTAGACCGCGTTGTGACAAGTGTGCTGGCGCCAGAAGGCGAAGGCCGCTGGACCGAATATGCAGGCGGATATTCCGACATGCTGGCCCAGCGCAAAGGCACTGAAACTGAAAAGGGTTATGGGCCCGAAAAGG
>JAYTQI010000431.1:0-16473 GCA_043746825.1 Hyphomicrobium sp.
GGGCGCGCGCCGCCCGTCACGCCCACCACGCGCAAGGCAATGGCCATAAGGCCAGCTAAGATCAAAAGCCCAAGCCCAATCACCAGGGCCTTAAGGTTGCGTTGGAGGCGCAATTCGCGCAAGTGTGCGCTTTCAAGATCCCTGGTCTGTTGGTCATTCTGGGCAGCGGCCGCGTGATCCGCGCCTGCGGTCTGGCTCATAGGTCGATCCTCAACAAGCAGAAAGTGACGTTGGCGTGTCCGGTATGACGAGTCTCGAGCAGACAGTTGAGGTAACGGTTGACGCGGTTCATGACGGCAGCCGCCTCGACAAATTTCTGGCGACTATCTTGCCCGAGATCAGCCGCGCCCGTGTCCAAGGCCTGATCCGTGAGGGCCTGGTGACGAGCGGCGGCGCGACCTTAAGCGACGCCAGCTTAAGGGTCAAACCAGGCGAGGTGTACGAGGTTATCGTCCCGGAAGCCGAGCCGACCGAGGTTGTGGGCGAGGCCATGGCGCTGGTGGTCGTCCATGAGGACGACGACGTCATCGTCATTGATAAGCCCGCAGGTTTGGTGGTGCATCCTGCCGCTGGGCACGCCACGGGCACGCTGGTCAATGCGCTGGTCGCGCATTGCGGGGATAGCTTATCAGGTATCGGCGGCGTCAAGCGGCCCGGCATTGTGCACCGGTTAGATAAAGACACCTCGGGCCTCATCGTCGCCGCCAAAACCGACGCCGCGCATCAGAGCCTGAGCGACCAGTTCAAATCCCACGGCGAAGATGGCCGCCTCTACCGGGCCTATCTGGCCCTGGTGTGGGGTGTTCTCGACTTGCCCCAAGGTACCATTGACGCGCCGCTGACTCGCAGTGTCGCCAACCGCACCAAGATCGCGGTCGCCAGAAGTGCTGCCGGGCGCCGTGCCGTCACGCACTACGAGGTGCTTGAAACATTCCCCGGTGAAAAGGAGACAGGCACCGTCTCCCTCCTCCGCCTCGTTCTTGAAACAGGGCGGACGCATCAGATACGTGTGCATCTGGCGCATATCGGCCATCCAGTTTTGGGGGATCAGACCTACGGAACTGGTTTCAAGACCCGGCTCAACAGCCTTAACGACGGCGCAAAAGCCGCTTTGGAACGCCTGAACAGGCAGGCGCTGCATGCCGCTAATCTCACCTTTGAGCACCCTCAAAGCGCTAAATCCATGGCTTTTGAAAGTGCGTTACCCATTGATATGGCAGAATTATTAAAGGCCTTGGAGGGCAAGGGCAAAAAGAAGCGCACAACCCCTCCCCGTAAAGTCCAGCCGCATATTCAAAGCTCCAAAGCAAAAAAGTAATCCCCGCGCGCTCCTGATCACGCATCATTGACTGCCCGCAGGGAACCGGGGGGTGAAATTTCTCGTCTTAGTCTTATGTAACAGCCGCTGGATTTTAGACGTCGTTATCGTTCCAAGGGAGCGACATCCAAAGGGAGCGTCGAAGTCCAGCTAACGGAGCGCCGTGCCAAACCGGAAACGGGGGAAGGCCGGCGGTGACGAACATGGCAGCCAGAGCACTTCCGACGATTGCCGGTGGTTCACTCGGTCTTTCAAGGTATCTCGAAGACATCCGCAAATTTCCGATGCTCGAGCCGGATCAAGAATTCATGCTGGCAAAACGCTGGCAGGAGCACGGCGATTCAAATGCGGCTGAGAAGCTGATTACCTCGCATTTGCGGCTGGTGGCGCGCATTGCCATGGGCTATCGCGGCTACGGTTTGCCGATTGGCGAAGTTGTCTCTGAAGGTAACGTCGGCCTGATGCAGGCGGTAAAGCGCTTTGAACCCGACAAAGGTTTCCGCCTCGCGACCTACGCCATGTGGTGGATCCGCGCCTCGATCCAGGAATACATTCTGCGCTCGTGGAGCCTTGTTAAAATGGGCACCACGGCGGCGCAGAAAAAGCTGTTCTTTAACCTGCGGCGCGCCAAAAGCCAGTTGCAGGCTTTGGAAGAAGGCGATCTCAAGCCCGAGCACGTCAAGACCATCGCGACCAAGCTCGGCGTGCCGGAGGAAGATGTCGTCAACATGAACCGGCGTTTGGGCGGCGACTCATCGCTGAACGCGCCGGTGCGGGCGGACTCAGAATCTGGAGAATGGCAGGATTGGCTGGTCGATGACACGCCCTCGCAAGAAGACAGGCTTGTCGAAGACGATGAACTGTCACGCCGCAAATCCTACCTGACGAATGCAATGTCTGTCTTGAACGAACGCGAACGCCAAATTTTCGAAGCCCGGCGTTTGCGTGATGAACCGTCGACCCTGGAAGACCTCTCGACCGAGTTTGGCGTCTCGCGTGAGCGGATCCGCCAGATCGAAGTCCGGGCCTTCGAAAAGGTGCAGAAGGCCGTGCAGGCAACGGCACGGCGCGATGAGCTGCCGTCAACCGCCAGCCAAAGCCGCTTGACGCACTAAAGTCAGAGCCTTAGCGAAGCAAGGGCGGTGGGACTTCCACCGCCCTTTTTTGTTGTCTGAAATTTGGGGATCATGCGCCGCCGCTTCGCCCTCATATTTAATGCTTCTGCCGGGGTCGCGCGGCCGCGCCTGCTGGATCGTGCCGTGGGCCAGCTTGAGGCTGCGGGCGCGACGGTCGAGACGCTCAAAACTGCATCTGCTGGAGATGCGACTGCCCAAGTGCGTGAGTTAGCGGCTGACAGTGGATTTGATGCTGTGATTGCTGCCGGTGGCGACGGCACCATCCGTGCTGTGGCAGCGGGTGCTGCGGGTTCAAGCCTCGCCGTTGGCGTGATTCCCATCGGCACCGGCAACGTCATGAAGCACGAAATAGGACTCGCGTCGCGCGCGACTATAATCGCTGAGACGCTACTCAATGGACCCGAGATCACAGTGCGGGGTGGTCTCGTCAACGGCGCGCCGTTCTTTTTGATGGTGGGTGCTGGGTTTGATGGCCGTGTCGTCTCGCACCTGAATTTCAAATCCAAGCGTGTTATGGGACGCCTCGCTTATGGCGGGCCGATTATGCGCACGCTACTGCACGGGCCTGATCATCTTGATGTCGGGATCGACGGTGCGCAGTATAAGGCCAGTTGGGTCATTGTCAGCAACGTGGCGCACTATGGCGGCTCGTTTGTGCTGACACGAGAGACGCAGCTTGGCGCCAACAAATTGGTGGCAGTACTTATTGAGAAAAAATCGCGCTTTGCACTTTTCAGCGCGCCGGTTTATTTGGCGCTCGGGCGATTGGCCGATCCCAAAACATGTCCGGGCGGCGTGCGGGTCATCCCGGCCCATCGCGTGCAGATTAGCGCTGCAACTGCAGTGCCGGTCCAGGTCGATGGCGATGAGGCCGGAATGACTCCGGTTGAGATCATAGCCAACGGCCCCGAGGTCCGCCTGATCGTGCCGGCCGCTTATGTTGCTGATGTCACGAAACGTCACACGAATCACGTACACTTAAATTAGTGAGGCCGTTGTAGAGACATGGAATCTCACAAAGATTCTTCGATCTACAACACTGTGCGAGCGTCAGAGCGACTTTCGAGGGTCAATGCCCTTCACGTCTCTGAACCGGATCCAAACCGGCCGGCAATTGGCACCTCAAGGCGCGTGGCAGCATCGGATAGGGCTGCCCGAGGGAGCGCTGACAGGGCTAAGGCTCAATCTCCTCACCGACCTGTCCAACCCCGGCCCGCACTTCGACATCCGTTTCACGTTGTCCACGAGTCCACCAGCGAGCCCGTGTGCTGGTGAGCGCGCGCTTAATCACAACGGATCAAAGACACCTCACGTTTCGCGTGAGGCGCGGTACTATGGAAGATGGAGTGCCTCATATGCAGATGCGCTATCACCGGCCAACGGCAGCCAAGGCAATGAATGGAGTGAGATTTGCGCAAGGGCTCAAGCGCGAGACTCGTTGGTGGTATTTGCTGCACTGGCAACACAGTCTCAAACATCCCCCAAGTAGGACGTAACTGACGCCGCGCCGGGCACGTCGCGAACGCCCGGCCACGCTGACATTCGAAAAGGCTGGCTCCATTGAGCCGGTCTTTTTTGTTTGGGTGATTTCAGAGTAATTGCCGTGTGCCCAATGGCGTTTCGTTAAGGCTTTGCAAATTCCGCTGAGGCTGGCGGGAGCAAGACTTTGGTTTTGAGTTAATGCCGTTGTGTTATCTTACCGCTTGCAGAAGCCGTGAGCTGGCATTGGAAATTAGCTTGGTGAGCAAGACAACCTTATCTCAGCACCGCAATATCAGAGTATGCCGCAGCGATCTGGCGGCGTGGGTTAGCGCCTTGTCATTCGGAGGGGGGCTGGCATTCGCCAATCCCGCAGACTCAAAGCACGATGTTCTCAACGGCGGTACCGGCCTGTATATGATGCTTGCCGCTTTCGCCGTCTTTCTCGCGGTGGTAATTTTGGTTCAACGCCAATTGCGTCTTTCGCTGCTTGCCAATTCTTTTGGCTCCCCGCGTGGCCTGGTCACGAATGGCCTCTTCCGTTTTTCGCGCAATCCAATTTATTTGGCGTTTCTCGTGCCGTTGGCATCGATAGCCTACGTCTCGCTACTGGCAGCATTGGGTGCTGGCTGCCTTTACATCGCGGTGATGAATGCCGTGGTAATTCGCCCGGAAGAGCGCGAGCTTATGCAAGTCTTTGGCGCGGAGTATGCGGCCTATCAAGCGGCTGTGCCGCGCTGGCTCATTCGATAAGAGCCAGCAGCCGCGCTCACATCGGCATATGCGCGACCTGGTTGGAGAAGTAATTTTCAACCGCCGTCAAAATGCTGTCGCCGACTTTATCGCGCCATTCGTCCGATTGAAGGTTGTCGGCGTCTTGACGGTTTGAGACATAGCCGAGTTCAATCAACACGGATGGGAATTGCGCAGTCTTCAAAACCTTGAACGCCGCTTGCTGGTCCGGCTCGTGGCGCATATCGGTGCTTTCGCTCATTTCCGCGATCACAGCTTTGGCGAAGACGTTGGTGCGCTCGCGCGTTAAATCCACATCGCGCTCGGCAAGCTCAGCCAGAATGTCGGTGACAGCGCCAGCGTCCGTGCTGGCTTGCTTGGCCGAACTGATCTCATGGGCGGAGAGAACTTTTTCGCCACCCTTGTTGTGATTGGAGCGCTGCAGGTCCTTGGCGACGCCGTCGCGCAGCGAGAAAATAGTGGCACCGTGGGCGCTGGTGCCAGCGTAATCGGCGTGGACCGCGATGAAGAGGTTGGCAGAGGCGCGCTCAGCAAAGGCGCGGCGCTCATCAAGCTCGATGAAGATGTCCTTGTCGCGGGTCATCAGCACTTTGTAGTGGCCGCTTTTTTCAAGCTTCTCGCGCAGCACATGCGAGAAAGCGAGCACGACGTCCTTTTCAATTGCGCCGTGCTTCTGAGCGCCGGAATCCATGCCACCGTGGCCGGGATCAATGACAATCACCGGCTTGAAGGCTTTGGCGGCGCGGGCACGCGGGCTCTCGGCAGGTTTTGGGAGTGGCGGTTGAACGCCAACGGCGCCAAGTCCCGAGGGCGGGGTTTTTAGGCCCTTGCGGCCATTCTTGAGCGCTGAGTCAGCGGGCAAAATTTCGAGTGCTAAGCGGAAAGACCCATCTTTACTTTTCTCGACCTTGGCGTTTTCGACAACAACCGCCTGGGTTACGTCGATGACGATACGGGCTTTACCGGGCGCCGCTTGCCCGCCGCGGAAGGATTTGACGAGGCCAACAGCATTGTCGTTGGGTTGGTCTGGCAGACGCAAGCTGACGTCTGGCAGTTCGATGACAACGCGGTTGGGATTAGCGAGTGAGAACACCTGGAACTCGACCTTGCTATCAAGGCCGATGACGAAGCGGGTACGTAAGGGATCAGAAACGGGTTCGGGCGCAGTTTCAGCAAGGGCCAGAATGTCCTGGCGTGGGCTCGCCTCGGCTACGGCAACAAGGTCAGCCGATTGTCCAGCAGGTAACACGCCGCCTGCGCGCACGTTGGCGCAGACAAAGACGCCCACAGTCAAAGCCAATACGCGGACAACGGCCCGCGAAAAAATAAAACTCATAACCACAGAACCCCCGTCAGCGCGCATTCCCCGTGACGAGCCTGCGCGCGGGATTGGTTGTCGCCCAGGAAGATGGCGAATTCGCGGATCTGTCCGGGCCTTGTTATGGTTATCGCCCCGTTACAGTTAAGGCCCCGTTAAGACCTGTCTGGAAGCGGAATTAGGCTTTATTCGCAACGGCTTAGATGCGGGGCTTTGACCAGCGTTCAGTGGCCGTATCATCGCCTTCGCGGGCATCGACCCATTTGCCGGCGCCATCACATCCAGTTTCCTTTTTCCAGAACGGGGCCCGGGTCTTCAGGTAGTCCATCAGGAATTCGCAAGCTTTGAAGGCATCCTGGCGATGGGGCGAGCAGGTAACGACCAGCACGATGTCATCGCCGGGTTTCAATTCGCCGACGCGATGAATGATGAGCGTGGCGTTGAGGCGGAAGCGCGTACGCGCTTCGGTTTCAATGCTAACCAGTTCAGCTTCCGTCATGCCGGGGTAATGCTCAAGCATCATTGATTGTAGCTTGGCGCCGTGGGCTTCGCCGCGGACTTTTCCGATAAACGTCGCAACCGCGCCAATGCCGGTGTCGCCAGCAGTCAGAGCCGCAATCTCGGCGGAGACATCGAACGGGGCTTCCTGGACGCGCACAGCCATATTCTACTAACCCCCAGTGACGGGCGGGAAGAAGGCGATTTCGCGCGCAGCTTTAATCAGGGCAGCGGGCTTGGCGTGGACCTTATCCAGGGCGACGCGGACCGTGCCAGGGGATGCAAACGCCGCTTCAAATTCTGGCCCGCGTGATTTGAGCCAGGTTACGAGATCCTGCACCGTTAGAATATTGGGCGCGAGTTTCACGACCTCCGAACTGAGGCCCGTTTTCTCGCGCACCCACGCGAAATAGCGCAGCGTCACATCGCGGGTTTCAACTGTTGTCACGGTCATGAGCGTCAACGCTCCATGGCGTGGAGAATAGCAGCCTTAAGGTAGTCGTAACCGGTGATCAGCGTCAAAACCGCCGAAAGCCACAGGATTCCGAGACCAAACTCGGTGACGTGTGGCAAGATCTTTTCAGCCGCTGGCGCCGCAAGCAAGATCGCCAGCGCGATAAACTGGCATGTCGTCTTCGACTTCGCGAGCTGGGTGACGTGAATTTTGACGTTCAGCTCGGCCAGAAACTCGCGCAGGCCCGAGACCAGGATTTCGCGCGACAATATGATAATCGCCGCCCAGATCGACCACTGAGAAATGGTGTTGTCATAGACCAGCATCAAGAGCACGGCGCCGACCAGAAGCTTGTCAGCAATCGGGTCCAACATACGCCCCAACGTCGATTGCTGCTCCCAGATGCGCGCCAGATAACCATCCAGCCAGTCGGTAATGCAGGCGGCGACAAAAATCACGAACGCGGCCCAGCGGGCGCTGTCGGTTTTCGAGAAAAACAAAACGCCCACCAGGACCGGTACGGCGACGATCCGCACATAGGTCAAAATGTTGGGTAGGCTCGTCACGATGGGGCGGCGCACGACTTGGTCCATCAGCCTGGGTAACCATTGCTTGAGCGCCCCGTCAATGGGGCGCCTGCTTAAGCCTAAATTTAAGCGCGTTGTTCGGCAGTGGCGGTAGCTGTTAGCGCCACCGGCAGATCGACCTTGGCCGACCGCAGGGCCTCAAAAACCGCGATTCTGAGGTCAGATTGAACAGTCAAGCCTTTGTGAATGTCGCTGAGCAGCACCCGCAACGAGTACTCGGTCGCTGTGGTGGAATAGCCTTCAAAGACAGCGAGCGGTTCTGGGTCGCGCAGCACGTCTTTGTGCTGCTTGGCGCAGGCGTTGAGAATGGCGATGACTTTCGCCGGATCGGCGTTGGGCCCGGCGCTGAATTTGAGATGAACCCGGCCAAGGGCGTTGCGGTGCGTCCAGTTCAAGACCCGGCTGGTGATCAGTTCGGAATTGGGCACGATCAGGCTAGCGCGGTCGAAGGTTTCAATTTCGGTCGAGCGCACCGAAATGCGTTTGACGTTGCCTTGCTCGGTGCCAACCACGACCCAGTCGCCGACCTTGATCGGACGCTCAATCAGCAAGATCAGGCCTGAGACAAAGTTGTTGACGATGGATTGGAGACCAAAACCGATACCAACTGATAGCGCGCCTGCAACGATTGCGAGACTGGTGATATCGAAACCCGCGTAAGAAATTGCAACAATCGCCGCCAGCGCGGTACCGGCATAGCCAACCGCCATATCGATTGAATTTGCGATACCAATGTCCATGCGCGGCTGGACCAGCACATTTTCTCGCAAGCGGCGTTGAATCAGCCGGGTCGCGAACAAAAGTGCGGTAAAGATCAGAATGCCGACCAGAATGCGCACCAGTGAAATATGAAACTGGCCAATCTCAAAGCCAAACAGCGCCGACTTGACCCAATCGCGGATTTCGGCGCTTGAAAACCCCCATTGCAGCAGTAGCAAAGGCAGCGCGATGATAGCCAACGTCAATGTGAGTGCCGCTTCCGTGAGCCACCCGAGCTGTTGGCGGCGCGGTGCATCAAAACCGAATTGCTGTTCCAGCATGACACTCATGGCGTGGCGGCCATTGACGCCCTCGCGCGTGAAGGCGCGGATAGCCAGAAACAGCAGGGCCGAGATCAAAGCCACGACGCCTGTCATGACGAGCTGTTGGGCGGCAAAACGGCCCAAGGCGACGTAACCAAAAAGGCAGGCAATCAAGATTCCAGCGGCCGCGAACCACAGCGGGATCTTAAGCCAGCGCGGCTGATCACGGGGATAGGGATAAGGTTGAACCGAGTTGATCGGCTCAAACGGCGTGAGCAACAACCCGGCCAGAACACCTGAGAAGCCAAGGCTGGCAATAAGTGATTGCACCACGCTCATAGAGAGCGGGAAGTACAGAATTTGCCCGACAGCCGAGAAGAATAGATCAGCCGCATAAATGGCGGCCAGAATTTTCAACAACCGGCAGATGCGCCGCGCCGCGCGGTCAGAGAGTGGCACGAGGCGGCGCGCGGGCTCGAACGGCGAGAAAACCGCCGAGAGCAATGCCGCCACGCAAGCAAAAATCAGCACCGCCCTGAGCAGTGCGGCACCTGCTGGTGCGGCGGTTGGGTAATAGAGTAGCCCGAGTGTGTCGAGACTGGCATAGACCAAGAAGGCCGTCGCAACCGCAGGCAGGGCTTTAGCGGGGGCGATCCATGAGGCGGACGCCGCGCGCTCGAAATATGACAGGTTCTCAGGCTCCAAGGGCCGGTAGCGCGTCAAACGGAAGACGATGCCTTTCAGCAAGAGATAAAGCGCTGTCGCTGCAATCAAGAGATAAAATAAGTTGGCTTTTTGCTTGTTGGCAGATCCCGCGAGATCCGTGACGTTATATTTAAGCCGCCACGACACCGGCGGTGTATCGCGCGCAAGATCATTCCAGAGTGCCGGAAACACCGGGCTCGACATGCGCTCGGTCAGGCTTTTAACAAACAGCTGCAAGCGCAGATCGGTGATTTTATCGATGGCCTGACGGGCACGCCACCAGGTCACTTCCAGTGTCTTGATGGCGCCGGACAATTCCGAGACCTCAGCATTGAGGCGGGCGCGCTCAGTGGCAATGGACGGCGCTTCGGGGGGCGCGCCCTTGTCAGGCGGGTTGCCGAGCTGGCCAATCTGGCTTTGCAGGTCGGCGAGGCGCGGGCGCAAGCTGTCAGCGGTCTGGGTTGTCTGGGCGATAACACTATCGATGTCGTTTCTGAGGTTCCCAAGGTCCGTCTCGACCGTTTTGATAGCGGTCAGGGTTTTTTCAGCGCCCTCCATGGTGCCAACGACTTTGGCAATGGTTTCGTTGATCTCTGGCGGCAGAGAAGGCGTGGATTGCACAGCGGCAGCTTTGGGAGGCGCGGCAATGGGTGCAGCCGTTTGTGCAGCGGCAGGTGCGGCTTGCACTGGTTCATCAGCAGCCCGCGCCATTTGAGACATGCCCAGGAGCACAATGAGAGATGCAAAGATCGCTCTACAACATGAAATGAGGGCGGGAGCGCGGATCATGGGTTCCGATCAGATGCAATTGCAAGATGTTGAGGTGGGGCATGGACTTAGAGTGGCACCAAAATAGGGCAATACGGGCATGAGAGACCCGGATCAAGCCCCAGCTGGTCTGGGCGCACTAAGGGCGGGAAACAGCTGTTTCTAACGATGTTTAAACCATCACATTGGACACTGCCATGGGTTGGGGATTTTTTGATTCGTCTTGGGTGGAAGATATTATGTTGCAATCGCTGTTGCGCGCGGACCGCCCGAAGTGGTTCCAGCTCTATTTCTTTTTGGCCATGTTCCAGGTTCTCACCGTTGTTTCTGGGCTCTACCTTACCCATCGCATCATCGGCAGCTTTTCGGCGTCAATCGCTGAAAACGAACAGTGGGCGCATCGCCTGACCCGCTTTGGCAATCTGAGCCATCTGGCTAGCCTCATCGGCGTGCCGCCCAACAATGTTTTCGAGAGCCAGGACGTCGCAAGCGAGCAGGAAAATTTGGCGGAAGCCCTGATCGCTTTCCGTCACCACCTCGTGGCGCTCAATGATGAATTCATAACGTTGCCTCAGAAGAGCGATACCGATGAGCTTTTGGGCGATTTTGCTTCGGTCGAGGGCCAGCTTCAAAGTATGAGCGCTGCCGCCGAAGCGACATTGGCAGCATTTGCTGCTGGCGATACCGGTGGGGCAGCCCGAAAGATGGCCTCATCTAATCGCACGAACGCTGAATTGATTTCGGCTATCGAACATATCAGTGACGGCATTTTTGCCATTCAAAAGAAACGCTTCGAAAGGCAGACCAGCTTCGCCATGAAGCTCAGAACTTTCGAGTTCGTTTTGGCGGGTTTGGTCGCACTGATGATGGGCGGCATGGTCGTTTATGGCCGCCGGATTGCTCACGAGATGCAGGCGGCCGAACGCCGCGCGGAGGGCCACAGGCAGGCATTGTCCGATCAGGCCGTCGCGCTGAAATTAGCCAAAGATAATGCCGAAGCCGCCAATCTCGCCAAGTCGCGCTTTCTCGCCAACATGAGTCATGAAATCCGAACACCCATGAACGGCGTGCTCGGCATGACGGACCTGCTGTTGCGCAGCGATCTCGCGCCGCGCCAGCGCCACTTCGCGGAGACGATTTACCGCTCGGGTACGACGCTGCTGTCCATCATCAACGACATCCTCGATTTGTCGCGCATTGAAGCCGCGAAATTTGAGCTGGATAGTCACGATTACGAAGTCCGAACCGTCGTTGAGCAGTCGATCGAGTTACTCGCGGAGAGCGCCACGCGCAAAGGCCTGAACCTCAATTTGTTTATAGCGCCTGATGTGCCGGTCATGGCGAAGGGCGACTCTGGCCGTTTGCGCCAGGTGCTGATGAATGTCATCGGCAATGCGATCAAATTTACCTCCAAAGGTGAGATTGAGGTTCAAATCCGCCGCGCGGGCGGGGAAGGTGAAAATCACATCCTGGAATTCGCGGTGCGCGACACGGGTATCGGGATTCCAGCCGGTAAGCTCGACCAGCTGTTCAAGCCGTTCTCACAGGCCGATAGTTCGATCAGCCGCCGCTTTGGCGGAACCGGGCTCGGACTTTCGATTGCCCAGCAGCTTGTCGGGATGATGGGCGGCAGCATTGCCATCGACAGCGAGGTTGAAGCCGGTACGCGCGTCATCTTCACGTTGCTCGCTGGAGTTTCCAACGCCAAAACACAACCAACGGTGCTGTCAGGCCTCGACCTTTCTGGCCGGCGCATACTCGTTGTCGATGACCGTCAAGCCAATCGCGAGATTTTGCGGGCCTACATTGAAGAAGCTGGCGGTGTGGTCGATACCGCCGAGACTGGCGAGCGCGCGGTTGCAGTCCTGCGTGACCGTTCGAAATCCGGCATGGCCTATGATCTCGCATTGATAGACATGCAGTTGCCCGATATTTCCGGGTTCGACGTGGCGCGTGCGGTATCGCAAGGCCGGCGCAAAACGCCAACCAAGCTCGTCATGCTGTCATCAGGTGCTGCGCCCGATCAGGCGCAGGAAGCCCGCGGGCTCGGCTTCAGCGCCTTTTTGATGAAGCCAATTTTGCGCCGCGATCTCGTCAACGCGATTGCGACGGCGATTGCTGGCCAAGACGTTACGCCGCCGGTATCCGGGAATTCTAGCATCGCTCCGTTGTCCCAGTTTGGGCTCCACGTTTTGGTCGCTGAAGATAACCTCGTCAATCTTGAGGTTGCGAAGCAGTACCTCGACGATCTCGGCTGCACGGTTGAAGTGGCTGAAAACGGCCGTGATGCCGTTTTGGCCTGCGTGCAGAAGCGATTCGATCTGGTGCTGATGGACTGCCAGATGCCGGTGCTTGACGGTCTGGGGGCCACTGAGCAAATCCGCGATCATGAGCGCCGCATGGGCCGCGATCCGATGCCCATCATCGCCGTCACTGCCAACGCTTTTGAGGAAGACCGCAAGGCCTGCATTGGCGCTGGGATGGACGACTATATGAGCAAGCCGTATTCCCCGGAAGCGCTCGCAGACATGATCAGCAAATTGTGCCAGCCAAAGCTGGACGCTGCTAACAAAACACCAGCAAGTGATGCGGTGCCCCGTCCGGCCCTTGATGTCCGTATGATTGAAGAGATGTATGGGGCAAAACCACAGCTGCATGCCCGCCTTCTCACCATTTATACTGGTTTTGCGGTGGGCGCTTTCGATCAAATCAAAGAGGCGTACGCCGCACGGGACGGCGGCGCCATAGCGCGGCTGGCGCACAGCCTGAAATCCTCAAGTGCTAACATTGGCGCAACCGTGCTGGCAGATATGTTCGCGCGCCTGCAAATCGCGGGCAAGGCCGGTTGGGATGAAGCGGCTGTCGGCATACTGGTGACACAAGCCGGAGCAGAGCTGGCGCGTGTTCTCGCAGAAGTTCCAAAGCCAAACGCTGCTCAGAAGACCTCGCTATCGGCGTGATTCCGTGAATTCATATCATTTCATCCCGGGCAAAGGATTTCTGCGCGCGTAAATCTGGCGACCCGGGACCCAGCTTCTGCAAATAAATTTTGGTCCCGGCTCTCCAAAATTATGCACACATGATTTCTCCGGCCCGGATGACAACGTTTTTTTGGCGGCGATCTTTTAGCCACCTCGCTCGTGGAAAAAGTCATAAATTTTCTGCGCCAGCTCTTGCGAGATCCCTTCGACCGTCTTCAAATCCTCAACGCCAGCGCGCGACACAGCCTTAGCTGAGCCAAAGTGCACCAGCAGCGCGCGCTTGCGCGTTGGGCCGATGCCGCCGATATCGTCGAGCGGATTGGCGCTAAGAGCCTTCGAGCGCTTGGCGCGGTGGGCGCCGATGGCAAAGCGGTGGGCTTCATCGCGCAGCCGTTGCACGAAATAGAGAACGGGATCTTTGGATTCGAGCATCATCGGCCGTTCGCGGCCGGGAATGTGAAAGTGTTCGCGCCCGGCGTCACGGTCTGGGCCCTTGGCGACGCCGATCAGGGCGATATCGCTGATGCCGAGTTCCCGCATCACCTCGCGTGCGACCGAGAGCTGGCCGAGCCCGCCATCGACAAAGACAAGATCGGGACGGGTTGGGAATTCAGGTTCGTAAACTCCTCCCTCCGTCTTGGCGGAGCCAAGCTCCGCTTGAACTTGGGGGAGGCCAGGAGGGGGGGAGTCCCCAGTGTCAACAGTTGGGATTCCCCCCACCCCTAGCCCCTCCTCAGGCCGTGTTGAAGACACGCCTTCGGCATGAGGGGGAGGGGTTTCTGCAGCAATCCGCTTAAACCGCCGCATCAGCACTTCCCGCATCATAGCGTAGTCATCGCCAGGCGTCAGATCGGCGGACTTGATATTGAACTTGCGGTATTGGCCTTTGACGAAGCCGTCGGGCCCGGCCACGATCATGCCGCCGACCGCGTTGGAGCCAGAAATATGACTGTTATCGAAAACCTCGACGCGCCGTGGTGTCTTTTCCAGTTCAAAGCGTTCGCGCAGCGCCTCAAGCAAGCGTGCCTGCGATGAACTTTCCGCCAGCTTGCGCCCCAAGGCTTCGCGCGCATTGGTGAGGGCGTGATCAACGAGCGCCGATTTGGTGCCGCGCGCGGGCACGCGAATTTCAATTTTGTATTCAGCCTTGATCGATAACGCTTCCACCAGCACGTCGTGACTGGGAACGTCATGCGAAAGTAGGATCAGGCGCGGCACTGGCTTATCATCATAGAATTGCGCGATGAAACTATCCAAAACCTCTTCAACGGGCAGCGCCCGGTCGGCTTTTGGATAATAAGCGCGATTGCCCCAGTTCTGGCCGGTGCGGAAGAAAAACACCTGAATGCAGGTCTGCCCGCCTTCCTGGTGGGCGGCAAAAACGTCGGCCTCCTCAACGCCCTCTGGATTGATGGTCTGGTCGGCGGTGACGTGGGCCAGCGCCCATAAGCGGTTGCGGAACTTGGCGGCTTCCTCGAACTCTTGGCGGTCCGCCGCTTCGCTCATTAAGCGCTGGTACATATCGCGGACGTGCTTACTTTCACCGCGCATGCACCGCACCGCTTCATCGACAAGCTTGTTGTAGTCTGGAAGCGAGATTTCGCCGGTGCACGGCGCCGAGCAGCGTTTGATCTGGTGCAGCAGGCAGGGGCGGGTGCGGTTTTCATAGTAGCTGTCGGCGCAGGTGCGCAACTGGAAGGCCCGCTGCAGCATGGTGATGGCGCGGCCAACCGCAACGGCCGCCGCAAAGGGTCCGAAATACTCACCCTTGCGGTTGCGGGCGCCACGGTGCTTGGACAATTGCGGCGCGGCGTGATCGCGTGCGATCAAGATAAAGGGTAGCGACTTGTCATCGCGCATCAGCACGTTGAACGGCGGCTTAAAGCGCTTAATCAGGTTGGCTTCCAGCAGCAAGGCCTCGGCCTCGGTGGCGACGGTGATGAACTCCATCGCCACCGTCGTCGAGATCATGCGGGCAATGCGGTTGGAGTGGCCGGTCAAGCGGGCATAGCTCGAGACGCGGGTTTTGAGCGAGCGCGCCTTGCCGACATAGAGCACGCTGCCCGTCTCATCGAGCATGCGATAAACACCGGGCGTCGTGGGCAACATTTTCAGATAGCCGCCAATAACATCGGGGCCTGATGCGGGCTTTGCCTGGGCTGGCTCAGCCAATGTGTCTTTGCTGATTTTGGTGTCGGGGTCAGACATGGGCCTAACTATTGGTGGAGCGGGCCCATGGTCAAGTCTTTCAAGCCCTCTTCGCCACAAAATGGCCATGCACTAAGCGCCTGTTTCCGCTCTCATATCCACTTATATTGCGGCAGACCGGAGTAGCCTCATGCGGGCCGTTGTTGCGTTTGTTCTTGCTATCCTCGTAATCGCGTTGCCCGCGCTTGCGGCCAAGACACCTGCAAAAGAAAAGCCACCTCAGCCGTTCGCGAAATCGGAAGAGCTGCTGAAGTGGATCAATGGCTACAAGCAAGCGCCCGCACCCAAGCGCCTGCCCGAAGCTGTCAAGGCTATGGCCAACTTCGGCCTGCTCAAGGATATGGATCAGGCGGGCGTCTACATCGGCTTCACGGCGGGCGTATTGGGGGCCAACCCTGATGACGCGGAAAAGTTGATCACTCAGATGTTCCCGCTCGATCCGCAGGACCAGGTGCTGGTCATCAAGGCCATTGCGTATTCTGGTCTTGCCGATTGGAAAGAGCTGCTGACCAAATTCGTCGAGCGTATGCCAGCCCGCAAAGTCTTGATCGACAAATATCTGTTCGCCAAAAAGCCGGTCCTTGCCGATTTGTCCATCGCCGAAGATCAATCCGCCATCGACATCAATTGGGGCTATTATTTCGCAACTGGTTCCGAGCCGCCGATCAAGCGCATTCTGACCGCGCTTGGCTGGTCGAATGACAAGAACGAGGTCGATAAGCTCACCATCGGTGCGATGGCGAAATGGACGGTGGCGCAAAACGCCGCGCGCGATCCGGAACTGTTAGCGCTCTTGAAAGCGGACGTCGCCTCCGAGACTCCCGAAGTGCGCGCGCCGTTGAACGAAGTCATTGAAGCCGCCGAGACGCTGGAACTCTCCAAAATCCGCAAGCAGGCGCTGGCTTCGATTGATGAGCTGAAAGCCAAGGGCCCGGAGAAAGTCCGCACCTACAATTGGTGGGGCCAGGCGGGTCAGACTGTGCTGGCTTTAGGTTGTGTCGCGGCGGGTGCGCTGGGTCAGGTGCAAGTCGGCATCCCTTGCGTCGTCGGCGGCGCGCTGTCGACGGCGGCGCTGAAGTATTTGAGTCCAGGGCAGTAGTTAAAACGCGGCCTCTACCCAACCTGCGCCATTCGTAGTAAAATGCCGCAATGACCAAGCTTGAATCCATTGAAAAGGCCATTGCAGGGCTCTCAGACGAAGAGCGGGCGAAGCTGCGCCTGTTCCTCGATGAACTCGAAGCCGGCC
>JAYTQI010000432.1:0-6869 GCA_043746825.1 Hyphomicrobium sp.
CGCGCAGAAGAACTGGCCAAGTCGATTCCAAACGCCGTGATTCCGGGCCAGTTTGATAATCCCGCCAACCCGCTTGTCCACGAAAAGACAACGGCGGAAGAGATCTGGAAAGACACCAATGGCAAGGTCGATGCGATGGTCGTCGGCGTTGGCACTGGTGGCACACTGACCGGCTGCGGCCGTGTCTTGAAGGCCCGCAATCCGAACTTCAAGATCTTCGCCGTTGAACCCTCGACAAGCCCGGTGTTATCGGGCGGCCAGCGCGGGCCGCATAAGATCCAGGGCATCGGCGCGGGTTTTATTCCGGCTGTGCTTGACAAATCGTTGATCGATGAAGTCATCACCGTGCCAAGCGACATGGCCTTTGAAGTGTCACGGATGTTAGCGCGCGTTGAAGGGATTCCCGGGGGTATCTCGACCGGCGCAAATCTCGCGGCTGCCTTGACCGTTGCGCAGCGCCCAGAAATGGCTGGCAAAACCATCGTGACCTTCGCGCCGTCCTCGGCTGACCGGTATCTATCGAGCGAGCTGTTCATCGAACCGCCTGCCAAGACTTGAGCCGCGAGGCCGTCATGACCACGCTGAGCCCCGAAGAAACACAACGCTACAAGCGCCACTTGGTGCTGCGCGAAGTCGGAGGGCAGGGCCAACAAAAGCTAAAAGCCGCGCGCGTGCTCGTAATCGGTGCGGGCGGGCTGGGCTCGCCGGTATTGATGTACCTGGCGGCAGCTGGCGTTGGCACACTGGGCTTTGTAGATGACGACACGGTCTCTATTGATAACCTGCAGCGCCAGATTGCGCACCGCACGCCTGACGCTGGACGGCCGAAGGTTGAGAGCGCGGCGGATATGATCCGGGCACTCAATCCGCATGTGAAGGTCGAGCCGCATAATTTTCGCATAACAGCGGCGAATGCGCTCGATTTGATCTCGCGGTACGATATCGTGGCCGAGGGCTCGGACAATTTCGCGACCCGCTATCTCGTCTCTGATGCCTGCTATCTGGCCAAACGCCCGCTGGTCTACGCAGCACTTGGAGCGCTTGACGGCTACGTCTCGGTTTTCAAACCGCATGAAAAACGCCCCGACGGAACTCCCTATCCGAGCCTCCGGTGCATCTTCCCGGAAGCGCCGCCGCCAGGGCTGGTTGCCAATTGCTCGGAAGTGGGCGTGCTGGGGCCGGTGGCTGGCGTCATCGGAACGCTTCAAGCGACCGAAGTCATCAAGGAGATTGTCGGCCTTGGCGACACCCTGGCTGGCCGCCTGATGATCTACGATGCGCAATCCAGCCGCTTTGACACCGTGGAACTAAGCTACGACGCTGATAATCCGTTGTCAGGACGCAACCCCACCATCAAAGATCTCTCGATTCACATGGCCGACACAGACCCCGCCTGCGCCGCCGAATAGGCTGTTCCCCAAGGCACTGAACTTATTTGCCGGTCCGTGCGACTACCTCTGCATATTGCTCTTATCCCTTTGCCCAACTGACACCCTCGCTGCGCTTCAACCCGGGAAGGAAGCGCTGCGAGGGCATTTGTGCCGTGCTATGAAAGTTGGCGCGCCAGCCAACCATGAGATCGATTGCCCGTGATTCAAGTCGTGTCCCAATTTTGGTTTTTGATCCGCGAAATCTTGAGGATCCCCTTCGACATCATTTCTGGGACTAAGCGGCGGGCCTACGCGATTGCTGCTGACGTTGCCGCGCCTAAAGACGTGACTTGGTCGGTAGCATCCGCACACCAAATTCGGCTAGAGGGAATACCCCCTATAGAAATCGATGCCAGGCCACAACCCGAACGGCCTGGAGTCTACAAGGGCACGGTTTCTTTTTCGAACAGGGCGTTAGCCTTCGCCTACAGGGTCCTCGAGGAACGTCCAGGCGAAGCCATGTCGCTCGTCGTTTTGCCTGAAGAGTCCGCACCCGAATGCTGCCCGGGAGACAACTACGTTTGCGCGGTGGCCGTCACTGGCAATGAAACGTCATCTGTTTTGTCGGTCAACCTGCAAATTACGCACGTCAAATTCAGCTCCCGTTTCAGTATTCCCCTCGCCGCCTTTCTGAATAGCCGCCGCATCAAACGCAATGCGGAACTGCGAGCGGGAGTTACACCTGCAGGCTTCACCGATCAGGTCAAGAACGCAGTGATCACCGGCGTTTTGACGTTCGCGAGCTTCTTCGCGCTCTTTGGCTGGTCCGAGGCGGCCATGCTGATTGCCGTCATTCTGATCCACGAGTTTGGGCATGTCATCGCCATGAGATGGCTCGGCATCCCCGTCAAGGGCATATATTTCGTGCCGTTTTTTGGTGGCGTTGCGGTTGGCGCTGACAGCTACCGTAATGAGGGGGAACGCGGCCTGGTGGCTATTATGGGGCCGGCGTTTAGCATGACGACGACGGCGCTATTTGCGTTTCTCGCCGCACAAAGCAAGGATTCGCTCATGCATGATCTCGCCTACATGAGCGCCGTCGTGAACGGGTTCAATTTGGCGCCAATTTTTCCACTCGATGGCGGACACGTTGTGCAATCGCTTCTGTCGCGCTTTGGGCCGGGTGTCACAGCCGCTTTCCACCGCGTGGCGCTATTCGCAGGGCTCGCCCTGGCAATGGCAATCCAAAGTTACACACTCGCGATCCTAATGATTTTGATTGCGCCTTCGATCTTCTCAAAGCAAAGCGCGAACCGGACTCAACTCGCGCCCCTCACAACTTTTTCATGGGTGCTGCTTGCGACAGGGTACATCGCAAGCTTTGTTTTCTACGGCGGCGTCATCGTTGACGTCACCAGCGCGCAATGGCCATAACCTGCGGGTTAGGTGATACGGCTGCGCAATCGCAAATTTACTTCAATTTTTATGGTTCGGGCTTTGCATAAACCATAGCAGGGGCGCCTCATAATGGAGCGCGCAAATGCTGACGATTTTTTTTGGTTACACCGACACGGTCTCGAAGACTGTCTCTTTCAATGAATCCGATCTGGCCTCTGTACAGACAGGATTCTTACAAACCGCGCTTGATTATGTCGCCGGGCATGTGGGCGGCTTCGTCCAGCTCTCCACCGGCACGTTTACGGTTCAAGGCACCGGCAAAGCGTCCGACGGCGCGCTGCGCGTTGGCAGTGACACGCTTTTTAAGGGCGCGGGCATAGCCCTCACAACGCTGAAACTTGCAGCTGGCTCGGCAGGTGTCACGGGCATTGTGCGCACCGATTCAGGTGGCACAAACCCCGATGGAACAGTAAAAATCACTGAAAACGTAAGAATTGAAAGCCTGTCCATTGACGGTAATAAGAGTGCCACCTCTGGCGATGTCGATGGCTTTTATTGCGGGCCCAAACCCAACACGTCGGTGTTTGACAAGAACATCACCCTCGACAAAGTCGAGATCATGAATGTCTCGCGCTATGGCTTTGACCCGCACGAGCAAACGCATGGCCTGACAATTTCGAACTCCGTTGCCCACAACAATGGCTTTGACGGCTTCACCATTGATTTTGCGACCGGCGTCAGCCTCGTTAACAACCAGTCCTATGACAATGGCCGTCATGGGTTTAACATTGTGACCAGCTCATCCGATGTCCATTTTTTGAACAACGACGCATTTGGAAATGGTCAAAGTGGGATTGTTGTCCAAACCGGGGACAATGAAATCCGCGCACTCACACATGATGTGACCATTCTGGGTGGTCACATCCACGATAATGGCCGCGCCGGCATCGATGTGCGGCAAGCCAACGGCATTTCCATTTCTGACGCTTGGATTTCCGGAAACAAAGCGGAAGGCATTGTTTTGACCGGCGTCGATAGCGCCGATCTCCATCACAATACACTTCTTGCCAACGGCAGCGGACCCTATCGCATCGATGGCATGCTACAAGATTTCGGCGACAGCGACGCCGCCAATGACCGCTATATCGCCACCCATAACATCAAAATTGATGGCGTACTGCAGCATGATCCTGCAACGCCTTCAGGTGTCACACTTTACAGCTATGCGGTGACATCGGGCGCGGACACCATTCAGGGCAGCAATGGCCGCGACGCGATTGCAGCTGGATCAGGCGCCGACAAAGTCTACGGAAATTCTGGCAACGACACGCTCTATGGCGAAGATGGCGCAGACAAACTATTCGGTGGTTCTGGCACCGACATCCTCTTCGGCAATGATGGCAACGATACGCTGAATGGCGGATCCGGCTGGGACACACTGACTGGTGGCCGTGGTTCCGATCTCTTCGCCTTTGATCAAGGCTGGGGCACCGACACAGTGACGGACTTCAAGCACGGGTCTGATAAACTTGATCTTCGCTCAGTCGCCAACTTGTCGAGTTTTTCCCAGCTCTCCATCACCCAAAGCGGCGCTGACACGAAGATCGGATATGGCGGCGATTATATCGTTCTGAAAAACATCGCCCCATCAACTATCGACGCCCACGATATTTTGGTTTGAACACAAGAACCCGTCTTCCCGTGTCTGCGGTTCACCATAAGGACGGTGCACCGCGCACGGGATGATGGGTGAGAAAACCACCTCAAAACATCGCTGGGTGCACGCGGTCCGGGGGCGCGTGGCCGTCTGAAAATGCCTTGATATTGATGATGACCTTCTCACCCATATCAACCCGGCCTTCAATGGTTGCCGAACTCATGTGCGGAAGCGCTACCACGCGATCCGACGCCAGTAAACGCGGATTGACTGCTGGCTCATGCTCAAACACGTCAAGCCCAGCGCCCGATACGGCGCCAGATTCTAACAAGCGCGCCAGCTCGTTTTCGTCGATGATCTCGCCGCGCGCGGTGTTTACGATATAGGCCGACGGCTTCAACAGCTTTAAGCGGCGCGCGGATAACAGGTGATAGGTTGCTGGCGTGTGCGGGCAGTTGACCGACACGATATCGACGCGGGTCAACATCTGATCGAGGCTCTCCCAATAGGTCGCCTCAAGCTCTTGCTCCACTTCGGCGGCGACGCGGCGGCGGTTGTGATAGTGGATTTGCAAACCGAACGCCTTGGCCCGGCGCGCTACAGCCTGCCCGATGCGGCCCATGCCAATGATGCCAAGCCTCTTGCTATAGATGCGATGACCGAGCATCCAGGTTGGCGACCAGCCGCTCCAGGTGGTCTTAGGGTCTTTCATATAAGCCGCACCCTCGGCGATCCGGCGCGGCACAGCGAGAATGAGCGCCATGGTCATGTCGGCGGTGTCTTCGGTCAAGACGCCTGGCGTGTTGGTGACCAGAATTCCGCGGTTGCGGGCGGTATCGAGATCAACGTTATCGACTCCTGTCCCGAAATTGGCGATGAGCCGGAGCTGCGGACCGGCTTGGGTCAGCACCGCACGATCAATGCGGTCGGTGACGGTCGGCACCAGAACATCGGCAACCTTAGCCGCCGCAATGAGATCGGCCTGCGACATCGGTTTGTCGTCAACATTGAGCCGGGTGTCGAAAAGCTCACACATCCGGGTCTCCACGACGTCGGGGAGCTTGCGCGTGACGATGACAACGGGTTTCTTAGGGGTGCTCGGCATTGTGATTCCAGGGGATACGTGCGGCGTTCATTCTCCTGTGTCTAACAGATGGCCTTGGCGATGACAAAGTGCCGTTTTAGCTATCAACCATCCTGGCGGCGTTCAGGACTTCGAGCTGGGGCCCAACCGCAAAATGCTGATGCTTTTCGCGTGAATACTCATGAAAAACACGTTGCGGTCCGACGCGCCAGCTGGATGGCTTGCGCCCTAAAACCATTACTTATTCTGGCCTTGTCGCTCGCCATCTTGAATTCTGAGGCCTTTGCCGCCAAAGCAGCAACTAAACCAGCACCTGCTGCGCCTTCTGCCGCAGTAAATCAGCCCGCGCCCGAGGTCCAGCCTGCGCCAGCCCCAAGTGGCAGCGGTCTGCCCGTGCCCCGTTACGTCAGCCTGAAATCTGATCGCGTCAACCTGCGCAACGGGCCTGGCACTGATTACCCAACCGGCTGGGTTTATCGCAGGGCCGGACTGCCACTCGAAGTCATCAAGGAATTCGAGGGTTGGCGGCAGGTGCGGGACTCAGAAGGTGTCACCGGTTGGGTGCTACAAACGTTTTTATCAGGCCGCCGGACGGCTCTGGTCTTGCCTTGGGAAACGAAGGCTGGAACCTCACCCCCGCAAGTGCCGATCCGCGCCAGTGACAGTGACAGCGCCTCGATGGTCGCTAAAGTAGAGGCTGGCGTGATTGCCAACCTCCACAATTGCGATGGCCGCTGGTGCCGCGTCACAATCGAAGCGTATACAGGCTATATAGAGCAGAAAAAATTATGGGGCGTCTACGAGGGCGAGCAGATTAAATAGCGCGTGCTCAGGCGTCTATCTTAGCGAGCCGGACAACCACATCGATGTGGGTGATGCGCATACCCTCTGGCGGAGCGGGCAAGCCCGAAACCTGGATGCTGTCACCGGGAATATCCATGACCGCGCCTTCGGGCTCGACCAGGAAATGGTTGTGATTTGAGGTGTTGGTATCGAAGTATGCTTTCGAACCTTCGACCGCGAGTTCGCGCAATAGACCCGCGCGCTTGAATTGGTGCAGCGTGTTATAAACCGTTGCTAGTGAGACATGCTCGCCCAAGGCTTCGACCTCAGCGTGAAGCTGCTCAGCAGTGACGTGGCGGTCTTCGCCACTGAACAGCAACCCACCGAGCGCTAAGCGCTGGCGCGTTGGCCGCAAGCCCGCTTGCCGCAGCAAATCCGGCACAACAGCGCCGGGCCGCATGGAATTCGCAAATGGTTTTGATTCGCTCATCGCTGACCGCGTTCGCCCAAAAAACCAGACCAATCGGACCCAATAGTCCTGCCCCGGAGCGCTAATGGCACCGGTCTAAGGAGACCA
>JAYTQI010000433.1:0-16453 GCA_043746825.1 Hyphomicrobium sp.
AAGCCAGACCCGGACGCAAATCGCTGGCCCAGATATCGACTACCTGTTCGCGCCTTTGAAGCACACGCGCCTCGATTACATGGTGCAGAAAGCCGTTGAAATGGGTGTCGCGCGCTTAATCCCTGTCATCACCCGGCGTACCATTGCCGAGCGCGTCAACCTCACGCGCATGCGCGCCAACGCCATTGAAGCGGCGGAACAGTGCGGCGTATTACGGGTTCCAGAAATATCGGCGCCCTTGACTCTTGCCACAGTCATCGCGCACTGGGATCAAGCCCGAACATTGATATTTTGCGACGAAGGTGCGCCGCAAAAGAATCCACTTGAGGCGCTCTCTCAATTGGAGCGCGGCCCCCTGGCACTGCTCATCGGCCCTGAAGGCGGGTTTGATGAGGGGGAGAGACAACTCTTAAAGGCGCGCGACTTCGTCATACACCTTTCATTGGGCCCCAGGATCATGCGTGCCGACACGGCGGCAGTTGCGGCGCTGGCTGTGATTAACGCCACGCTCGGCGATTGGTCCTAAGCTGGACAGCCCTTGCCCTTAAGGCCGTCACTCGCCATAACTCATCCAGCCCCCGGGGCGTGACTGCGGGCCTTACCACTTAACGTGTCTGGAAGTTTGAGGATCCGTATGTCGACGCGTGAAGATGGCGCGCCAGCCCCTAAAGTTGAGACGCGCGATGATCTCGTGCGCTGGATCGCGGCTGGAGAAAAGACAAAATCGCACTGGCGCATCGGCACCGAGCACGAGAAATTCGTGTTTCAAACCGGATCGTTGCACCCCGTCCCTTACAGCGGCCCGCGAGGTATCCGGGCGCTGATGGAACAGCTGATCGCGCGCTATGGCTGGATCGCAATCAAAGAGGGCGACAACATCATTGCCCTGAAGCGCCCGGAAGGCGAGCAGGGCGGTAATATCAGCTTAGAGCCCGGCGGCCAATTCGAGCTCTCCGGCGCGCCGTTGGAAAACCTGCACGAGACGGCAGCGGAAACGCAAAAGCATTTGCGGGAAGTCTTGGACGTCGGCGAAGACTTGGCCATAGGCTTTCTCGGCGTTGGTTTTTCGCCCAAATGGCGGCTTGATGAAATCCCGCATATGCCCAAGCAGCGCTATGGCGTCATGACCAAGTATATGCCGCAGGTCGGAAGCCGTGGCCTTGACATGATGTACCGCACCGCCACGGTTCAGGTGAATCTCGACTTCGCTAACGAAGCCGACATGGTCAAGAAGCTGCGTGTGTCGCTTGCGCTCCAGCCTATCGCGACGGCGTTGTTTGCAGCCTCGCCGTTTACCGAAGGAAAGCCCAACGGCTTCCAATCGATGCGCAGCGAAGTCTGGCGCGACACTGACAAGCGCCGCACCGGCATGCTGCCATTCGTATTCGAAGACGGCATGAGCTATGCGCGCTATGCAGATTACGCGCTCGATGTGCCCATGTACTTCGTCTACCGCAATGGCAAATATATCGACGTCGCCGGCTCTTCGTTCCGGGATTTTATGGCCGGCAAGCTACGTGGCCTTGAAGGCGTGTACCCAACCGAAGACGATTGGTCCGATCACCTGACCACCTTGTTTCCAGAAGTCCGTATGAAACGCTTCCTCGAAATGCGCGGCGCCGATGGCGGGCGCTGGAACAGCATCTCGGCGCTCCCCGCCTTCTGGACTGGGTTGCTTTATGACCAGCAGGCGCTGGACGCGGCCTATGATCTGATCAAGTCCTGGACAGCGGCAGAGCGCGAACAGCTTCGTAATGACGTGCCCGTCCAAGCCCTCACCGCCCGGATCAAAGGTGCTACTGTCAACGAGGTTGCGCGCAATGCCTTGCGCTTGTCCCGTTTGGGGCTCAAAAATCGCAAGCGGATCAACGCCAAGAGCCAGGACGAGACGATCTACCTTGTGCCCCTGGAGGCCATTGTCAGCGCTGGGCAGACGCTGTCAGACGATCTCCTTGCCCGTTATCGTGGCGCCTGGAAAGGCGATATTGACCAAATTTTTGCAGAGTTCGCATTCTAAGACGTCAGCCCGATAATAACCGGCTGGTTCAGCTCCCGTTCAGGCTAGCACCCCTATAACACCCCGAGAAATATGAGGATGGGATCTTTAGCGGGGGAGCCCTATGTCGATACGCATACACAAAGGCATGGTTATGAAGCTTGGTTTAGCAGCACTGGCACTTTTGGGCATCTTCGCGGTTGGCGGCGCAACCGTTCAGCTTGCGAATGCTGACCAATGCGTGTCGCAGTGCCGTAACGCCCACAATCAGTGCCGTATTTCGACTAAGGGCAGCCCCAGTTGCGATGCACAATTGCAGTCGTGCTTGGACAGCTGCCGCCCACGGCGCTGATCCGCCCTTTTCAGTGCGTTTACCCCACCACAATAACGGCGAGGTTTTTTGGCCCGTGCGCGCCGCGAACCAGCTTGCCGCCGACGTCGGCCGTGCGCGATGCGCCGGAGACTAACGCGAGTGTGCGCGGCATGCCGTTCAAGTTGGCATTGTCCCGCACCTTCGCAAATGCCTCTTCCATTCCGCCTGCGATCATCGCGCCTTCAATCACAATGATATGGCTCTCAGGCAGATAGTTGAGTGTCGCTGGGTTATCGGGCCCGGATGCCAGCACCAGCGTGCCGGTTTCCGCAATGCCGGCGGCTGCGCGAGATAAAGCAATGATGGGTAGCACGCCAGGTTGCCAATTTTCCAATTTCAAGTTTGGTGCGTTCAACCAGGGCAAGCCCTGGAGCCAGGGATCTGAGCCCGTGACCAAGGCTGAGCCTGGGTGCGAGGACGTCACGATCTGCGCGACCGCCTCTGGCACGCCTGCGGCCACACTTGCGCGGACTATTGTCACGCCCTGCGTTGCGAGATGCCCAATAAAGCTAGCAATCGCCGTTTCACCCATCACGCGGGCGCGGGCGGGCAGCGTATCCACCGGCGGATTGCGCAAACGGTTCGTAGCGGCGCGGGCCCGCCCGTCATCGTCTCTGGGTGATAGCGCCGCCCGGACTTTTGCGAAGATCTCGGCGCGGCTCATTCCGGCACCCCGCGCTCGCGTTCCGCCCACAGCTGCTGGAACGTCCGTCCTTGCGGCGCGGCCAGATCGCGGTGCTGCGTCCACCCGGAAGCAAACGGCAAATGTTTAAATGCACCGCGGCGGCGGCCAAGGCGGCTCAACGCTGCAATCGAGAGCCGCATTACAGGATGATAGAGGCTGGGGCGTTTTGCGAGTGCAGCCCACATCGAAAGTCCTGTGCGCTGGAAGAACGAGCCACTCTTGGCCGCGAAATCTTCGTTCCGCCATTTGCGCATAATGCCGGGCAAAGGAATCTTGACCGGACAAACATCCGCGCAAGCGCCACAAAACGTTGAAGCCCCTGCCAGATGCGTGTTGTCGTGCATCTTGGATAGTCCCGGCATCAGGGCCGCACCTATCGGGCCGGGATAAACCGTGCCGTAAGCGTGACCGCCAATAGCTGCGTAGACAGGGCAGTGGTTCATGCAGGCGCCGCAGCGGATGCAGCGCAAGACCTCGCGCTTGTCGCTCGCCAGCAGTTCCGAGCGGCCATTGTCAAGAATGATGATATGAACGGCCTCGGGGCCCTCGTGCTCGCCTGCGCGGCGTGGTCCTGTTGTGAACGTAATGTATGAGGTGATGTCCTGGCCTGTGGCAGATCGTGGCAACAGCCGCATCAAAACGGCGCTATCGGCAAGCGTTGGTAAGACTTTATCGATGGCTGCGATAACTATGTGCACTTTCGGCAGCAATTGCGTCAGGTCGCCATTGCCCTCGTTGGTGACGATGATGCTTGAGCCGGTTTCCGCGATCAGGAAATTCGCGCCGGTGATGCCAACGTCAGCGGTCAAAAACTTCTGCCGCAGAATTTGCCGGGCTTCGGCGACCAGATCGGCGGGTTCGTTAAAGACCCGGTCGGGGGCTAAATGCGTGTGCGCCTCGCGGAAGCGGCTTTCAACGTCCGCCACCGTCAAATGAATGGCTGGCGCGATAATGTGGCTTGGCGCTTCATGCTTCAATTGGATCAGATATTCGCCAAGATCGGTCTCGACAACCTCAAGGCCTGCTTTTTCGAGATGCTCGTTGAGGCCGATCTCTTCCGAGACCATCGACTTGCCTTTGGTGACAAGGCGGGCGTTGGCGCTTGTGCAAATTTCTAAGATTTTTGCGCGCGCGTGTTCCGGCGTTGATGCCCAATGAACCTTGCTTCCCGCAGCCGCCGCGCTTGCCTCGAAAGCTTCGAGATAATGATCGAGGTGACTCAGCGTGTGATCTTTGATGGCCTTGGCAGCATCCCTTAAGCTTTCAAACTCAGGCAGCGCGGCTTTGGCGCGGGCCCGATTGGCGGCAAAACCTGATGGCAGTTCGGCGAGTGCGGTCTGCAGCCCCACATTCGCGATGGCCTCATCGGCGCGGGCTTTAAAGAGCGTGGTTGTGCCAGCCATCTCAGTCAGCCCCTTTGGCGATGGGGGGCGCGCTGAGATCACCCGCCAGTACTTCAGCAATGTGGCGGCATGCAACGCTTGAGCCGGTGCGGTTTAGCTTGCCGGCCATATTCATCAGGCATCCGAGATCACCTGCGAGCAGCAGATCAGCGCCAGAGGCCGTCGCATTGCCAGCCTTCTTCTCAACGATGGCGTTTGAGATGCCGGGGAACTTGACCGAAAAAAGCCCGCCGAACCCGCAGCAGGTCTCGCACTCCAGCATTTCCTGCAAGCTCAAGCCATCGACCTTCGCCAGCAACCGGCGCGGCGCATTCTTGATCCCAAGCTCGCGCAACCCAGAGCAACTGTCATGATAGGTCACGGTGCCCGCATAGCGACCAGGTACACTGCCGATCTTGCGCTCGTCGGCCAAAAACTGCGTCAGCTCAAAAACTTTGGCCGCAAATATTTGCGCGGCTCCGCTGTCCGGGGTGTCTTGAAGCAGCTCCGGCACATGAACTTTCAGCATCGCCGCGCATGAGCCCGATGGAACGACGACATAATCGCAGTCCGAGAAAGCCCGCACCGTTTGCAGTGCGAGCGCGCGGGCATTCTCCCGGTCGCCAGAATTGTAAGCTGGCTGTCCGCAGCAGGTCTGTCCTTTGGGCACAATCACATCACAGCCCGCGCGCTCGATAAGCGTTGCTGCCGCAAAGCCAACAGAAGGCCGGATGAGATCAACGAGGCAAGTGATGAACAGCCCGGCTTTCGGGCGGTGTCCGGTCCTAGGGGTCATCATGGCAGCCAGCAGAGTCGGGGCGCACAATCACGCCGCTTCGCTTGAACCCCATCGTTAAGATGTTGCGGGTTTGGGTGCAAGCCCAGGATCCAAGACTTCAGGCTACCTTGCCAGCGATTTTGCGGGCAGGTTTTGATGCGGCGACTTGAAGGGCTTTCTGGAGCTGGAGCGGTTTGTCCCAGCCCTTTTCATTTGAAAACATCTCTGCCAGGTAGTCGATGACAACGCTGACCTTGGCTGGCATGAACTCGCGGCAGGGATAGACCGCATAGATAGCGTTCTTGGATGAACCTTTGTACTCTGGCAGAACGATCATAAGCTCGCCGCGTTCCAGTTCCGCGCCAACGTCCCATGTTGCCCTGAGTGCAATGCCAAGTCCCTGCATAAGGGCCGAGCGCACAAAGTCAGCGGAGTTTGTGCGAATGTTGCCTTTGACCCGGATGTAGTGCTGCCCGCCAGGGCCGTCGAGGCGCCACATATCTTGGGCACCAGCCAACAGGCAATTGTGAGATTCCAGATCTTCCAAGGTCTGCGGAATGCCGGCCTTTTCAAGATAGGCCGGTGTCGCGCACATCAGGCGGTTCTCATTTGCCAGCTTGCGGGCGACGAGGGATGAATCTTCCAGTTCGCCGATGCGGATGGCGAGGTCAAAACCTTCGCGGATGATATCGACGAAATGATCGGTCAGCTGCATCTCGATTTCGATGTCGGGATACTTGTTCAGAATAGCCGGAATGTGTGGGGCGATATGCAACCTGCTGAAAGATGTTGGCGCTGAGATTTTCAAGACTCCGCGCGGCTTGGTGTTGCGGCGGCTGACATAATCTTCCGCCTCCTCAACCAGGCTCAGGATATCGACGACGCGTTTGAAATAGCCTTCGCCGGTCTCTGTCAGGGTGAGCTGGCGGGTGGTGCGCTGAAAGAGGCGGGCGCCAAGCCGATCTTCCAGGAGGCTCACGCGCTTTGAGACGACCGCTGGCGACAAACCCATCTCACGGCCAGCCGCCGACATATTGCCGGTCCTGGCAACGCGTGCAAAGATATCGAGGTCGCTGATCGCCGTCACATTCGGGTCCCGCGGAATGCTGAATCTGGGATTTGACAAGGCTCGACTCCCATTATCTCTGTTGTGCACTTGAAAATGTTTCGGTTTAACAGCGTAAACTGAAGGACAGTTATTCCCCAGAAGCGTAAACCGGCTTTAGGCGAATGGCGAGACCGGACTTGTGGGTCCTCGTAAATTAGTAAAATTTATGCTTTTTTAGGCGGGGCTGCGGTTAGGGCCAGCAGAGGATGGCAAGGAATGTCACTCGTTCGAATGCCTGCGCCAGACAACGCGATTATGGCCCGCCGCCAGATTATCGCCGATGATCTCAGCCGTTTGGTGGGTCGCGATGCCCTAATTCTCGATATGGATGGCCGCCGGGCCTACGAGACAGACGCTTTGACCGCCTACCGCAGCATTCCGATGATTGTGGCGTTGCCGCGCACAACGGACGAGGTGTCCCGGATACTAAAGTACTGCCATGACAACGGCTTAAAAGTCATCCCGCGTGGGGCTGGCACCTCACTATGCGGGGGGGCGCTGCCAGCCGAAGACGCTGTCGTGGTCTGCGTTACTAAAATGAACCGGGTTCTAGATATCGACTTCATCAACCGGACCGTTCGGGTCGAAGTGGGCATTACCAACCTCGCCATCTCCGGCAAAGTCGCGAGCGCTGGCTTTTTCTATGCCCCTGATCCCTCCTCGCAGCTGGCCTGCACGCTGGCTGGCAATCTGGCCATGAACTCTGGCGGCGCGCACTGCCTGAAATATGGCGTGACGACCAACAACGTTCTCGGCGTCAAAATGGTTCAAATTGACGGAACTATTGTTGAATTCGGCGGCGCCTACCTGGATGCGCCCGGCTATGACTTCCTGGGACTCGTGATTGGCTCGGAAGGACAGTTTGGTATTATTACCGAGGCAACGGTGCGGATCCTCAGGTCTGCTGAGGGCGCGCGGCCGATGATGTTAGGCTTTGACTCCCCCGCAACCGCTGGTGCCTGCGTCTCTGCCATTATGGCCGCGGGCATCATCCCCGTGGCCATCGAATACATGGACAAGCCTGCCATTCACGTCTGCGAGGCTTTTGCCCACGCCGGTTATCCGCTCGATGTCGAAGCCCTGCTGATTGTTGAAGTCGAGGGATCGGAGGTTGAAATCGCGAGTCTGTTGGAGCGCATCGCAGTGATCGCTCGCGAGTTCCAACCCAAGACCATGGTCATTAGTAAGGATGCCGATCAAAGCGCGCGCATATGGCTTGGGCGTAAATCGGCGTTTGGCGCCATCGGGCGCATCTCGGACTACTACTGTATGGACGGCACCATACCGCTTGGGCAGTTGCCCAAGGTTTTGAACCGGATTTCCGAGATTTGCGCTGGCTATAAGCTGAAGGTCGCGAATATTTTTCATGCTGGTGACGGCAATTTGCACCCGCTTGTCCTCTATGATGCGAATGATCCGGATGAATCGCTACGGGCTGAGCACGCGGGCGTCGATATTTTGAAGCTCTGTGTCGAGGTTGGCGGCTGCTTGACCGGAGAACACGGTGTCGGCATGGAGAAGCGCGACCTCATGGGCGTACAGTTTTCAGCAACCGATCTTCACGTTCAAATGCGCATCAAGAGCGTTTTCGATCCTGGCTGGTTGTTGAACCCGGATAAAGTATTCCCTCTCGAAATCAGCACAAGTGCCGCCCGCGCCGCTGCCGCTTAAAACGAGGAGACGGCCTTGATTGAACTTTTGCGTCCCGCAGCCGAGTGGGAATTGCAAGCCATGATCGCTAAGCTAGCGGCTCAGAAGCGCTCAGTAGAAGTGGTCGGGACTGGCGGGCTGCGCGGTGTCGGGCGCCCGGCGCAAACCAATGCCGTGATTTCGACGGCGTCGCTGCGTGGTGTGACGCTCTATGAGCCAAGCGAGCTGGTCATGTCGGCGCGGGCCGGTACGCCCTTGATGGAGATTGAAGCCCAGCTCGCGGCGAATAAGCAAATGTTGGCGTTCGAGCCGATGGATTTGGGGCCAGCAACCGGTGGACCTGCAAATTCGCAGACCATAGGCGGGGTGTTCGCGACCAATCTCTCAGGTTCCCGCCGGATTTCGGCTGGCTCAGGGCGCGACCATCTGCAGGGCATCGCGGCGGTCAACGGCCGGGCAGAAGCCTTTAAGTCTGGCGGCCGTGTCATGAAAAATGTCACTGGCTACGATGTTGCTCGCGGCCTCACTGGCAGTTGGGGCACGCTCGCGGTCTTTACCGAGGTCACCTTCAAAGTGATGCCAGTTCCGGAATCTGTGCTGACTTTGGCGTTCCCCGGATTGCCCGATGATCTCGCCATAGAACTCCTGACCAAGGCGATGGGAACGCCCTTCGAGATTTCTGGCGCAGCCCACATCCCTCGCAACGTCGCGGCCCGTTTCACGCGGCCGAAATTCCGCAGCGCTGGGGATTCGCTGACCGTGATCCGGCTGGAAAACTTTGCAGCCTCGATTGCCTACCGCAAAGAAAAACTGAAAGAGGCGCTCCGCGTTTATGGCGTCCCGGTTGAACTTGGGGCGGAGGAGTCATCGAGCCTGTGGGGCGATCTTCGCAACCTGTCCGTGATGCCCTATTCGGAAAATACCAGCCTGTGGCGCATCTCGACCATTCCGACCAAAGCCCCAGAGATCGTGGCTGCAATTCAGAAGTTCATGCCGTCTGAAGCCTTCTACGATTGGGCTGGCGGACTGGTGTGGCTGGAAGTTCCCGCCGCCGCAGACGCCGGAGCTGCCGACGTGCGCCGGGCGGTCGCGGTGCGGGGAGGTCATGCAACACTGATCCGGGCTGCGCCTGAGGTCAGAGCGTCTGTGGAAGTATTTGAGCCGATGAAATCCGAAGTCGAGCGCTTGACGCGTGGTATGAAGAGCGCTTTCGATCCCTTAGGACTTTTCAATCCAGGCCGGATGTACGCCAACATTTGAGCTGAGCAGCGGCGAGATACAAAAAAATGCAAACGAATTTCACCAAAGACCAACTTGAAGATCCAACGGTCGCGGAGGCTGAGAGTATTCTCAGGCGCTGCGTGCACTGCGGCTTCTGCACGGCCACCTGTCCGACCTATGTTGTGCTCGGAGATGAGCGCGACAGTCCGCGCGGGCGCATCTACGCCATCAAGAATATGTTTGAGAAAGGCGCCGATTCCACACCTGAAGTCTCAACCCATATCGACCGTTGCTTGTCGTGCTATTCGTGCATGACAACCTGCCCGTCGGGCGTCGATTATATGCATCTCGTCGAGATCGCGCGTGTGCATATCGAAAAGACTGGCAAGCGCCGGCTTAAGGAGCGGGTGATCCGTAAGTTGCTTGCGACGATCGTGCCCTATCCCAATCGATTCCGGCTAGCCATGGCTGTCGCGCCCTTGGGCCGCAAGTTAGCGCCGGCGATGCGCCGCATTGGCTTAAGTGAATTGGCGGCCATGACGGATTTAGCGCCTAAGTCACGTGTGAAAACTGCGCGCTTTACGGGGCCAGGCACCGCTGTCACGGAATCTGAGCGCACCGGCCGCGTGATTCTGATGGCGGGATGCGCGCAGCAAGTCTTACGGCCCGAGATCAACGACGCCACCATCCGGCTACTCGCGCGCGGCGGCGTAGATGTTGTGGTGTCATCGGGAGCTGGCTGTTGCGGCGCGTTGACCCAGCACATTGGCATGGAGAAAGACGCGCTCACCTCTGCCAAAAATAACATCGACGCCTGGTTGCACGAAATGGAAAAAGGCCAAGTTGACGCCATCATCATCAATGCCTCCGGCTGCGGCACCACCGTTAAAGACTACGGCCACATGTTGAAGCATGACCCCATTTATGCCGAGCGCGCCAAAGTTATCTCAGACATGACCAAGGACATCACGGAATTTCTGTCGGCTCACGATATTGGCGCGCCGAAACGCTGGTCTAGCCTCAAGGTCGCCTATCACTCAGCGTGCTCGATGCAGCACGGTCAGCGCATCACGCACCAGCCAAAAACTTTGCTGAAAAATGCTGGTTTCACGGTGATGGATATTCCCGAAGGCCATCTGTGTTGCGGCTCGGCGGGTGTCTACAACATTCTGCAGCCCAAAATCGCTGGCCAGCTGCTGGAGCGCAAGGCCGGGCATATCAAGGCGCTGCGCCCCGACATCGTCGCGACGGGCAATATCGGCTGCATCACGCAACTCCAGACTGGCGTTGAGTTTCCCGTCGTCCACACCGTTGAGCTTTTGGACTGGGCCTATGGCGGGCCTGTGCCAGCAGACCTGAAGTCGTTGGAAAAATACTCAACGCCCGTGCCGCAACCACGCCGCGCCGTTGACGATTACATCAGCGCATGACACCTCATGTGAGCTGGCCGGAGAGTGGCGAGGCGCTGCGCGGCCAGCTTGAGGCGCGCATCCGTGGCAAGGCGAAGCCCATAGGCGCGCTGGGCCGCCTTGAAAAGCTAGCTGTTCAAATCGGTATGGCAACCGGGACGCTTGCTCCAGATCTTGGGCTCGCAAAAGTTGTCGTCTTCGCTGGTGACCACGGACTGACTGCGGAAGGCGTCACCTCCTATCCCTCAGTTGTTACAGGCGAGATTGCCAAACTCATTTTGGCAGGCGGTGCTGGCATCAACATGTGCGCCCGCGCCGCTGGCGTAGATGTCATGCTTGTCGATGCCGGGTTGCTGCAGCCGCTTGTAGCTCACGTCAATCTGCTTGAACGCCGGATGGGCCCAGGCACCAAGAATTCTCGGCGCGAACCGGCGATGACGTTCGATCAATGCCGCTTAGCCTTTACGGCTGGGCGTGAGATAGCTGGGGATCTGGAAAACGCAGGCGTTGGCATCGCGGCATTTGGCGAGGTTGGCATCGGCAATAGCAGTGCGGCGGCGCTGCTTGCGCACGTTGCCACTGACATCGATCTCGACAGGCTTGTTGGCCCCGGCGCCGGTGTTCCAGCGCTCGGACTTGATCACAAGCGCCACGTGCTCAAAGAAACGCTGGCACGCGAGCCACTCATTGAGCGCCAGAACACCGCGCGCATGTTTGAAGCCTTGGGCCAATTCGGTGGCTTTGAAATGGTCATGATGGCGGGTGCGATGACGGCGTTCGCCGCCAAGGACCGGATCATCATTGTCGATGGTTTCATTGCAACTGCAGTCGCGGCGGTAGCGGCTAAGATTTCTGCTGACGCGCTAAACCATTGCGTCTTTGCCCATTGCTCCGCCGAACCAGGTCATCGCGCGTTGCTGACCTATCTCAACGCTGAGCCGCTGCTCGATCTCGGGCTTCGTCTGGGCGAGGGAACAGGTGCTGCGCTGGCCGTGCCTCTCGTGCGCGCCGCTGAATTTATGCTGCGCGATATGGCGGAACTGCCCGGCGGGCACCCGGCATGATCCAGCGTGAAATCCGCCTTTTTCTAGTGGCGCTGCAATTCCTGACGCGCATTCCCGTGCCATCATTTGACGGCTTCGAGACGGAATGGCTGGACCGGTCGTTGAAGTATTTTCCACTCGTTGGCGCCCTGGTTGGAACGATCTGCGCCGCCGTTCTTCTCATCTCCGCGATTTTCCTGCCGCAGCCAATCCCGATGTTATTGGCGCTCATCTCAGGCGTCGCGGTCACCGGCGCCTTTCACGAGGACGGCCTTGCCGATACAGCTGATGGTTTAGGTGGCGGCCAGACGATCCCGCAACGGCTCGAGATTATGAAAGACAGCCGCATCGGAACTTACGGCGCGGTGACGCTCATGCTGGTGCTGGGGTTGAAATTCGCAGGCCTCACGTCGCTTGATCCGGCAATGGCGGTTCGCGCCCTCATCGCCGCTCATGCCGGGGGTCGGCTGGCGGCGGTCTTGGCCGTTTACGGCATGGCTTACGCGGGCAATACGGATAAGGCCAAAGTGAAGCCGCTCGCAACCGGCCTGACGCGGCCAGAATGTCTTGTGGCCGTCACATTAGGATTAATTCCGGCCACACTACTCCTGCCCTTCACAACCGCGTGTGCAGCTCTCGGACTGGGTTTTTGCGGAGCTGCTGTGCTCGTAGCCATTAGCCAAAAGTCGATTGGAGGCTACACTGGCGATGTCCTCGGCGCAATCGAGCAAGTCTTTGAAACGGCATTCCTGTTGGGCGTGGTGGCTGTCGTTGCCGGACCCGGTTAAGTCATGCTGAAGCAATTGACCATTCCGGGCAATTCCGTTGACGTGTGCGCCATAATCAAGATACAGAATCTCAGGGGGACGTGGCAGGGCAGTTTAATCGTTTTTATCAATGGCTAAAGAGTACGAGTATGTCGCAACCCATCTTCACGAACTGGACCCCGGATCTGACGGCGAAATGGGGTAATGCGCCCCTCAACGCCAAACACCGGCTGAGCTCACACCCGCTTTACACTTTGGACGCGCTTGCCGACCTGATCGACGGCTATCCGCGCGAACACTATGCCCTCGTGCAAATGGGCCCACAGGGTTCCCCGCGGCGGACATGGCGCGAAGGCGATATCGGCGGCCTCAAAGGCCGTGATGTGATTACTGCGATCCAAAATGGCCGGATGTGGCTGAACCTGCGCAACGTCAGCCAGGTCGATGACCGCTACCGCGACGTTCTCGACCAAGCGTTCGAGGAAGTGCGCCGCAACGTTCCAGGTTATGCCACCTATGGGCGCACGTCCGGCATCTTGATCTCGTCGCCCAACGCCCAAGTTTACTACCACTGCGATCTGCCTGGACAATCGTTGTGGCAGCTGCATGGCAAGAAGCGCGTTTATGTCTATCCGCCCGAGCCGCCTTTCCTGACGTCTGAGCAGCTCGAGAACATCGCGCTCTACGCCGTCGAAGTCGATATGCGGTACGAACCCGCATACGATGAGCACGCCGAGGTTTTCGAAATCAGCGGCGGCGACATGCTGCACTGGCCGCTCAATGGCCCGCACCGCGTTGAAAATCTTGATTGCCTCAATGTCTCGATGACCACCGAGTATTGGACCGAAGAGATCCGGCGCAAGCATATGGTCAATGTCGCCAACGGTATTCTGCGCCAGAAGATGGGCTTCTGGCCATACAGCCGTGCAACCTCTGGTCCGGTGTTTTGGGCGAAGGCTGCACTGCAAGCCAGCGCAGTCCGTTCGGGCCTCTTGAAAAAGGCCCGTAAATCCCGACGTAGCATAGAATTCAAGCTCGATCCCGTTGAGTCTGGGAATGTGGTAGACTTGCGCGAGGCCGCCGAGTGACCATTTTACGGGTGTAAGAGCTAGACGATTCCATGGTCAGCGTCACAAATACGGCCGCCCTCGCGGACGAAGTCGTGCCGTCGCGCCGCGTAATCTGGCGCGGGCGGCGCTACGTCGCTGAAGTGTTCGACGGCGCCGACGAGGCGCTGGCCGCTCTGGAGAGCGTGCAAGGTGGCTTAAGTGCAACCGGCTTTCAATCTCTGAATTGGCTGACGGTTTTATACGAAGAACTGGCGCCAGCCCACCGGGCCATGCCGCGCCTTGTCGTCGTCACTGAGCGCAATTCCAAAGATGTCTGCTTGATCTTGCCGCTTGTCGTCAAAAAGAAGCGCACACTTCGGGTCGCGCGCTTCGCTGATCTTGGCGTCTCGGACTATGGCGCGCCGATTCTCGGCCCCGCCGCTCCTACTAAACGCCGCTCGATCCGGCGGATGTGGCGGGCGGTGCGTGGCGTACTTCGCGATGTTGATCTCATCCGGCTTGAACGGATGCCAGCCGAAATCGGGAATAAAAAAAATCCGCTTCTCACGCGCCATGGTGTGACCCGCGCCCGCCACTCCGGCAATGTTGTCGTGATTGAAACGACGGTTGAAGATTTCCTCAGATCACGCGGTAAAAAATATCGCAAAGAAGCCGAGCGCTGTTCCAGGCTGTGGGAGAAGGAAGGCGAGGCGCGCTTTTCCCGCGCGACAACGCAGGAAGAGATCGCGCGCGGATTTTCGATCCTTGAAGAGCAGCAATCAAAGCGTCACGCGGCGCTTGATAGCAAATACATTTTGGATGAGACCGCCTATTCATCTTTTTATGAGCGCATGGTGATGGATGGCTCTGATCTTGAATTCAGCCATCTGTTTACGCTCGAAGCCCAGGGCGCAGTGATCGCCACATTGTTTGGCATTCAGCACGAGGGCACGTTCACGCTGCTGCGCATCGCCAACGGCGGCCCGCGCTGGAGCCATCTCTCGCCTGGCCGCTTGGTGGTGGTTGAGGCCATGAAGTATTTTGTCCAACGCGGTGTGAAGCGCTTCGACATGGGCATGGGCGAATATGCCTTCAAGAAGGGTTTTGGGGCTGAGGAAGTGCCGCTGTTTGATCTCATCATCGCCCGCGATTTGAAGGGCTGGCCGAGGGCCGCGTTCCATCGCCTCAAGGGCCGTTTGCGCGAAAACCCACGCCTGCGCCTGCTGGTGCGCGGCATCAAGGCCAAAATCCAGCGCTGACGCCGCCTTTGCGGTTTCCTTCTCCACTTGGGGAGAAGGTGGTCCGAAGGACCGGATGAGGGGGTCTTCAGCGTAAATTGAATTTAATACCCCCTCACCCTAACCCTCTCCCGTCCATGCGCAGCATGGCTTCGCCATGTTGGGGAGAGGGGATTCTTGACGCCGCCTTTGCGGGCTGGAGTTCATCCGCTATAAGGCGGGCGGCTTCCCTTTGAGAGCGCGTTAAGGCGCCTCAGCAACTCAATCGATGATATGAGCAAGAATAACAAAGACGCGCGCCCCGAGGCCCGCACCGCCAAAGGTTTTCGCGACATCGAAGCGGCGGAGCTTCAGGGTCTCAACGAGATGCTGCAAATCATTCGCGGCGTCTATGAGCGCTATGGCTTTGAGGCTCTGGAAACGCCAGCGCTTGAGTACACGGATGCTTTGGGCAAATTTCTGCCTGATCAGGACCGCCCGAACGCCGGTGTGTTCTCCCTGCAAGATCAAGATGAACAGTGGATGAGCCTGCGTTACGATTTGACGGCGCCGCTGGCGCGTTACGTGGCGCAGAATTTTGATCGCCTGCCAAAACCGTTCCGTCGTTACGCCTATGGCACTGTTTATCGCAACGAAAAACCAGGTCCGGGCCGCTATCGCCAGTTTATGCAGTTTGATGCCGACACCGTTGGCTCTGACAGCGTCGCGGCCGATGCCGAGATTTGCATGCTGGCGGCGGATACGCTGGAGGCGCTCGGCATCAAGCGCGGCGACTATGTGATCAAGGTCAATAACCGTAAATTGTTGGATGGACTGATGGAGGCCAATGGCCTTTCCGGCCCGGAAAGCGCGCAACGCCGCTTGATCGTACTCCGCGCCATAGACAAAATTGATCGCCTCGGTTCAGAGGGTGTAAGCCAATTGCTAGGTAAAGGCCGGAAAGACGAGAGCGGTGATTTTACACCAGGCGCAATGTTGGAAGAAAAAGCGATTATTAATATTTTGAGATTTGTCGGCTGGGATAAGGACGAAGGTGGAGGCGGCCAAGCGGGATCAATCGAAAGAGCGAAATTGAAAGTCGCAAGTTTTGATCAGGCCATTTCCGGATCAGCAGTGTTCCAAGAAGGTATCGATGAACTCGCCGAAATGAAGCGGCTTTGCGAAGCCGCAGGCTACGGCAATGACAGGGTGAGGGTAGATCCGTCATGCATTCGGGGCCTCGAATACTACACCGGGCCCGTCTTCGAGGCCGAGCTGACCTTCGAGGTCAAAGGCGACGACGGCCTACCTGTGCGCTTCGGCTCGGTCGGCGGCGGTGGGCGCTATGACGATCTTGTTGCCCGCTTTACGGGCCAAAAAGTTCCAGCTACCGGTTTCTCGATTGGCGTCTCGCGCCTGCAGGCAGCACTTGCGCACGTTGCGGGCAAAAAGGAAGCGCCGCTTGGCCCCGTCGTCGTGCTGGTGATGGATAAAGCCGAAGTCGCTAGCTACCAAAAAATGACTCAGACACTGCGCAACGCTGGCATCCGTGCCGAGATGTATCTCGGTTCCTCCGGCATGAAGGCGCAGATGAAATACGCCGATAAACGCAACGCGCCGTGCGTCATCATCCAAGGGTCGGACGAACGCGCCAAGGGCGAGGTCACCATTAAAGACCTGATCGAAGGCGCCAAAGCCGCGAGCGCCATCAAAGACAATGCCGAATGGAAAGCCGCCCGCCCGGCCCAAATGGCGGTTGCGGAATCGGAAATGAT
>JAYTQI010000434.1:0-3113 GCA_043746825.1 Hyphomicrobium sp.
CGTCCGTGCTCAGCCCGCGATTTCTTGGGTAAGGAAGTCGCGCACCACACCTGGGGCAACATCACGGGTAATGAAAGCTTGGCCAATACCCTTGACCAGTATGAAGGTTAGCTGGCCTTTTTGGACCTTCTTATCCTGGCCCATCAGGCGCAAAAGCTCGCCAGCATCGGCCTTGCCACCCGGAATATCGCCAATTCGAGTTGGCAGGCCAACCGTCTTTAAGTGGCTGGAAACGCGCTGCGCTTCGCCCTTCGGAGACAAGCCCAATTGCTCCGACAAACGATATGCCAGGCACATGCCAATGGCTACGCCTTCACCATGCAGCAAGCGGTCAGAGTATCCGGTCCAGGCTTCGAGCGCGTGACCAAAGGTGTGACCGAGATTGAGCAGCGCCCGGTCGCCGCTTTCGTGTTCATCGCGCGCGACAATGGCCGCCTTGGCTTTGACGCTGGTCTCGATGGCATGCGTCAGCGACGGCCCGCTATTGCCAAAGACACCTTGCCAGTTTTTTTCGAGCCAGCCAAAAAACGGTGCGTCGCCAAGCAAGCCATATTTTGCGACTTCGGCATAGCCCGCCCGCATCTCGCGCAGCGGCAGTGTGGTGAGCACATCGGTGTCGGCGATCACAAGGCTCGGCTGATGGAACACGCCAATCAGGTTCTTGCCTTGCGGGGTGTTGATGCCGGTTTTGCCACCGACGGAGGAATCCACCTGCGCCAACAGGGAGGTTGGAATTTGCACTAAACGCACGCCACGGCGCAGAATACCGGCTGCAAAACCCGCCAGATCGCCAATGACGCCGCCGCCAAATGGCACGACCAGATCACCGCGTTCAAGACCGAGTTCGAGCAACTTCTCACACAGCGGCGCGAGCTGGGAAAAACTTTTTGTCGTTTCGCCGGGTTTCAGTATAATTGAGCCCGCGAACAGGCTCTCGGCCTTCAAGCTGTCTTCAAGGGCCGCGAGATGGTGATGCGCAACGTTCTCGTCCGTCACGACGCCGCATTTGACTTTTCCAACGTGTTTTACGATCAGTGGGCCCGCTTGCTTCAAAAGCCCAGCGCCAATCAGCACCTCATAAGCGCGCGCGCCTAACTCGACGTTGACCGCGCGGCCATTGGCATTGTGTTCAAGAGAAGTGGTTATGGCGCTCATCGGTCCTGCACAGTACGTGATGTTTGAGATGGCACGGGCACCGGGCTAGTTTTCGCAGGTAGTGCTGCCGCCAGCCGGTCGAGGATTTCGCTTACAATGTGGTCGTGCGGATCATCGCGGCTTTCGACCCGGATGTCTGCATCCGCATAGACGGGATAGCGCGTTTCCATCAACTTGCGCATCGTGGCTTCAGGATTTCCGGTCTTCAGAAGTGGCCGGGTGTCGCGTTTGGAAACCCTGCGCATGAGAACAGACAGTTCAGCGTGCAACCAGATCGAAATACCATTGGCTTTGATGCACTCTCGCGTTTCGGGATGCATGTACGCCCCGCCGCCTGTCGCCAGCACCTGCGGGCCGCCTTTCATCAGGCGGGAAATAACCTTGCGCTCGCGGTCGCGGAAAAAGTCTTCCCCTTGGTCGGCAAAGATCTCGCTGATCGACTTGGCCGCAACTTTTTCGATCTCTTCGTCGGCGTCGATAAAGGGCATTGCAAGTTTGGCTGACAGCCGCTTGCCGACTGAGGTTTTGCCGCAGCCCATCAGCCCGACGAGCACGATGGAGCGTGTCCCGATCCGGGCCTTGATGACGTCAGCGGCATCCGTGTCGGCCATGTCAGCTTTGCGCCTCTCCCGCAACAGAACGTTTGCAAAAAGGTCTTTTGTCCGGCTTTTCAGCCTGACCCTGCGGCGCCGTCATGCCACGAACCGTATAGGCTCGCAAATCAGAACCTTGCCCAAGGCCATGAAGATGGGTGAAAGACATGATCCTGAGCCTCAAACGCCTGGAACCTGTGCTTGAGTCATATTCGCGCCACCATAGCCCCCAAGATATCGTCCTTAACAGGATAATGAAATGCCAAGCCTTTTCCGGTTTCTCTTTTTGCTTGCGATCCTGTCAGGGCTAGTGCTGAGCGGGCTCTATGTGCTTGCAACTAAGTATGAGCCGGAACAACAAATGTTCAGCAAGCCCGTGACGGGCGTCAAGATACGCCGTTGAGCAGGAACTCGAGCAGCCAAGCATGGGTCAAAAGTCCGCGTTTTCAATCATTTTGGCCGCCGTTTTGATCCTCAGTTGGCTTGAGGCAGCCGCCTGCGCGCAGGACGCCTACAACCCGTTCGCCGAGGTTGAAAAAAAGAAGGCCGCTAAGCCAAAAGCGCAGCCTCCCGCACCCGCTGGCGAACAGCCTGCTCTCGCCCCTATGGACGGGGTATCGAAGCCGCAAGCCCCTGGAACTCCAGCGAAGCCCACAAACGCGCAAGCCCAAGACACCGTCATGCGGGAAGGTATGCCGCCACCCGTTGAAAAAGCCGATTTAGCGCCCGTCATGGCGGCCGACGGGTCCGGCCTGCCATTTGAACTTTGGCGCGGGCTGGATGTGGCGAGTGTTGAAAAACTGATGAGTGAGCTGGATATTCCACCGCACTCACCAGCACTGCACAGTCTTTGGAAACGCCTCATTACCTCCGGCGTTACGCCACCAGCGGGCGAGACTTCAAATATCAAGTTCGCGGCTTTGCGGCTTGAGGCTATGTACCTCTCAGGCCTCGCCAAAGACGCGTCTGAAGAACTCAAGAAACAGCCGCTCACAACCGATGCCGTCATGGCAACGCTGGCCGCGCGCAACGAACTCGCGACCGGCCACGCACAGCAGGCCTGCGAAATCGTCCGTCAAGCCGCCGCGATCAAAGGTGAAATTCCCAAACGCCTGAAGGCGCAAGCCATCCTGATGTCAGGCTATTGCGCCGCCAGCGCTAAAGACGCTGCGGCTGCCGGCCTTGCTGCTGATCTGGCGCGTGAAGAAGGCGTGGAAGTCTCTCCTGGCCTCGATGCGCTTGACGCAATCTCCGTAAGCGCGAAACCAAAAATCGCTTCGCCAAAGCGCTTGAGTTTGATCGACTATCGCTTGCTTGAACTTGCGGGCGGTCCCGGCGATGCCGCCATATTCGACAAAGCCGAGC
>JAYTQI010000435.1:0-3109 GCA_043746825.1 Hyphomicrobium sp.
CGGTAAACTTTGATGCCGCTAACATACTGGCCCCAAAGCGTGGGCGAGGTGTCGCAAAAGCCAACAACTTCCCGGCCTCTAACGCGCGCCAATGCGTGAGCAAGCTCGACGCCCGCCTGGCCGGCGCCATAGATCAAGACCGGACGCCGGACATCGTCCAAATCAAGTTTCGTCAGATTGATGCCCGACGACTTCAACATGGCCGCCGCCAGATGACGGCTGACCGCAATCGTCAGCGCGGCAATGACTCCATAAGCGATCACGACCGAACGCGGGATGCCGAGCTGGCCCGACATGAAGACAAGCTGCGCCCAGACGAGAACGGAAATTGCGACACAGGCTAAAATGCGGGTGTGGCCGCGCGACCCAAGATAACGCGTCACCAATTTGTAAAGACCAGCATAGGCGAAGGTGATGATGGTGATGACCGGGGCCGACAGAGCGACCAGTGCCGCCATGCCGGTTGGTGGCCAATAGAGGGTGTTGTAGCGCAAGCAGATCAGCGCCCAAAGAACGCCGCTAAGAGCCAAGAAATCGAATGCGACCAAGAACACGCGCTTCTGGCGGCGTGGAAGATCCAACAGCCACTGCCGCGTGCGCTCGATCAATGATTGGCGTTCTGCTGTGGTCACCGCATCCCTGCTAGCCGCAAGACAATGAATGGTGGATGAAATCGAAATCGTTCAAGTCAGTATACCGACTTGGCCGTTGCTAGCGCATCGTCCCAGCAGTTCCAAGTGCGATCAAAGCTATTGGCCATCAAGCCTGTGAATACGTGGCCAAAGTCCCTCATCAAAATGATGATGCACCATTGATATTGCGAGAAATCTTGTCAATTAGACGGTAGCTCAGCCACACGCCCGCCACACCAAAGGCAATGCCGCCCAGCATATTGCCGGTCAGCACCCCAGCGGCCCCTGCCCATTGCCCGCCCAGCATAACAAACGGCACGGTGCCAAGCGTGGCCCGGCCCCAATTGAGCGCAGCTGAGTAGGGGGCGTGGCCTAAGGTATTGAATGCCGCATTGGAAACGAACAGCGCCCCCAGAAAGACGAATAACGGCGAAAGCCAACGGCAAAACAACACGATAAGTGCCTGGGCCTCGGCGGAGGCATGGAACCCGCCAGCCAGCTTTTCGGCGAATATGGCCAGCAGCAGCCATGCGATAGCTGTAAAGGCGCACATGACGAAGAGGGACTGAGTGAACGCCCCCTTCATGCGCGCGGGCTGGCGGGCACCGAGGTTCTGGCCGAGCACCGGGCCAACGACGCCAGTCAGGGCATAAACCGCCCCGTAGGCGACGGGAATGATTCGTCCGATGATCGCCCAGCCTGCAACCGCGCCATCGCCAAAAGGGGCAATCGCCGACGTCACGTAAGCGTTGGCGACGGGTGTCGCGATGTTGGTGAGGACCGCTGGCACGGCAATGGCAATGAAGGCTGGCAGATCGTTACCGAAGGTCGCGAGCTTCGGGCGGCTCATCAGATCATGCACGGCGATGACGCCATAAAAGCCGATGCCCATGACCACGATCCGCGCCAGTGATGTGGCGTAGGCCGCGCCCTCAATGCCCCAATTGAAGTAGAGGATAAAAATGATATCGAGCACTGTATTCACAACCGCGCCTGCCAGTGTGATGGTCATGGCGCGGCGCGCGTCTCCGACAGAGCGCAACACGGCGGATGAAGTCATGCCCAGCGCCAGCATCGGCAGCGTTGGGATGAGGATCGAGAGATAATTGGCCGCTAAAGCGTAAGCCCGCCCTGTCGCACCAAAGAGTGTGAGCACTGGCCCGATTGATAGCCAAACTACAAGCGCCATCACCGAGGCAACGAGAAAGGTCAGCAAATGGGCGTGCGACGCGAGCCGCCTGGCCCGGATGCGCAAGCCTGCCCCTAGCGCCGGTGCGACCAGTGCGGTCGTGGCTATCGAGAGTCCAATGCCAATGGACGTGGTGAAGAATAAAATCGAGCTGGCGTAACCAACCGCCGCGACCACAGCTTCATCGCCCGAACGGCTTAAGAAATACATGTTGGCGAGGTCGCTGGAAAAAATCGACATCAAGCCAACAGCACCAGCGCCTGTCATGACGAGGATATGGCGGAGGATCGGGCCGGTCACGAATTTTGGGCTTTGGGTATCCCGCCGGGGGCGCCCGCCCGCCGTCACGTCTTGCACCATCACATCGAGTGGTGCCGCGGCTTCCGTCACGCCAGGGATGGGTGCCATTGGATCCGCCACCGTTACAGTCTCCGCCGGGCTTTGAAGGCCGCCGCCAACGTGCCCTCATCGAGATAGTCGAGTTCGCCACCCATAGGCACGCCTTGGGCGAGCCGCGAAACCGTGACGCCCATGCCGTCCAACTGTTCAGACAAGTAATGTGCCGTCGATTGGCCCTCGACCGTGGCGTTGAGCGCGAGCAAAATTTCTTTGACCTCGCCGCCCTTGGCACGCTCAATCAGCCGGGCAATGTTGAGTTTTTCAGGACCAACGCCATCGAGCGGCGATAGGTGGCCGCCCAGCACGTGATACTGCGCCGACATGATGCCCGCACGCTCAAGTGCCCACAGATCGCCGACGTCTTCGACGACGACGATGAGGGAGGTGTCCCGGCGCGGGTCTTGGCAAACGCTGCACGGCTGCACGGTATCGAGGTTGCCGCACCGGGTGCAGTCTTGAATCTTGTCGACTGCATCTTTGAGGGCTTCGGTGAGCGGCAGAAGTAATTCATTGCGGCGTTTAAGGAGCGCCAGCACAGCCTTACGGCCCGAGCGCGGCCCAAGGCCCGGCAAGCGGCCGAGCAACTGGACGAGGCGTTCGATCTCAGGGCCGGCAATTTTTTTGGACATCGTCTCGCTTTGACTTCGAAATTTTGGCACGCGCCTAGAACAGCTTCATGCCCGGCGGCAGTGGCAGACCGCCCGTGACCTCCGCCATCTTGGCTTGCAAGTGGCTATCGGCTTTGCCCTTGGCGTCGGCGGCGGCGGCCACAATCAAGTCTTCGAGGATTTCGCCTTCTCCCTCTTTCAACAAGGCCGGGTCGATGCGGACCTTTTTAACCTCGCCCTTGCCATCGACGGTGACTTTGACGAGCCCGCCGCCGGACTGG
>JAYTQI010000436.1:0-3102 GCA_043746825.1 Hyphomicrobium sp.
TTCACCGCCAGCGCCGCCGATTTTCTGGGCCGCTGGTTTGAGAATGAAACCGTCAAGGCCGCGTTCGCATTTGACGGGATTGTTGGGGCCTACGCGGCGCCGTCAACGCCGGGCACAGCCTATGTGCTGCTTCACCACTGCTTCGGTGAGGTCAACGGTAAAAAGGGTGTCTGGGGTCACGCACTCGGCGGTATGGGCGCGATCACCCAAGCGATGGCGGCCGCGGCGCGGCAACGCGGTGCCGAGATCAGAACTAATGCTGCTGTGGCGGGTCTTAAATTGAACGGCGCACGCACGTCTGGGGTGGTGTTGGCATCGGGCGAGGAAATCCAAGCCCGCGCGGTCGCCGCAAATATTGCCCCAAAACTGCTGTTCCGCGATCTTGTCCCGGTTGATGCCGTTGCGCCTGAGATCCGCGCGCACTTCACTGCTATCAAAAGTGGCTCAGGGACATTTCGCATGAATGTTGCGCTATCGGAGTTGCCTGATTTCACATGCCTGCCTGGCAAAGCCTTGGCAGTCCATCATGGCGCTGGCATCATCATCGGGCCAACCCTCGAGTACCTCGAGCAGGCCCATCTCGACGCCCGGCAATCAGGCTGGTCGAAAGCGCCTGTCGTCGAAATGCTGATCCCTTCGACGGTTGATGCTGGACTGGCGCCGCCGGGCCAACACGCCGCCAGTCTGTTTGTGCAGCATGTCGCGCCGCAATTGCCGGCGGGACGCAGCTGGGCGAACGGACATGAGAAAGAAGCGTTCGCCGATGTTGTGATCGACACCGTCACGCGCCACGCTCCCAATTTCAAATCTAGCGTTCTGCACCGGCAGATTTTGTCGCCACTTGATCTTGAGCAACGCTTCGGCCTTGTTGACGGCGATATCTTTCACGGTCAATTGGGATTGGGCCAGCTCTATTCTGCCCGCCCAGTGCTCGGGTACGGTAATTACCGGATGCCGGTGCCGGGGCTATACTTATGCGGCTCTGGCGCCCATCCCGGCGGCGGCGTCACGGGCGTACCCGGCATGAACGCTGCGCGTGAAATTATCGCTGATTTTAAGAGTTGGCGGCAGAAGCACTAGGGAGGCGATCAGTGGCGTTATCGAGCCCCATTCCGTTGCTGCGCATTTTTGAAGAATCTGCGGCGATGAAGTTCTACGTCGATTGGCTGGGTTTCCGGGTTGACTGGGAGCACCGGTTTGAGCCGGACTTCCCGCTCTATCTGCAAGTCTCGCGCGATGCCTGCCGCCTGCATCTCACAGGCCATAGCGGCGATTGCAGCCCAGGCGCCAAACTTCGGATTGGTTGTCAGGATGTGGAAGCCCTGCTGGCGGAAATCGAAACCAGAACTTACAAGGCGTTGCGCCCCGGCCTTGAAACGCCACCCTGGGGTGGCAAAGAACTGACCCTCACGGACCCGTTCGCCAACCGGCTGACGTTTTACGAGACACCTGAAATCTGAGCTCACAATGCGCATTTCTCAAACTCTCGATCTTGATGAAGGCCTTCTGGAGGAACGCTTTGTGCGCTCATCGGGTCCAGGCGGGCAAAACGTCAACAAGGTCTCAACCGCCGTTGAGCTGCGCTTCGACGTGGCGCTCGCGCCGCTCTCGGAGAGCGTCAAGTCGCGCCTCGCCCGCCTCGCTGGCCGCCGCTTAACCGCAGATGGCGTGCTCATCTTGCAAGCCGATCAGTTCCGCACCCAGGAGATGAACCGCTCAGACGCGCGCAAACGGCTCAAGGAGCTGATCGCGGAAGCGCTGATTGCGCCTAAGCCGCGCATCAAAACCAAGCCGACACGATCCTCGAAAGAGCGGCGCTTGAAAGCCAAGGAAGCGCGCGGCGGCGTCAAGAAATTGCGGCAAGGCAAACCAGATTTCGATTGAGGATAATTCGCCCATGCCCCGCTTTGCCGCTAACTTAAGTTTTCTCTTTAACGAGGTGCCGTTTCTGGAGCGCTTTGCACTCGCAAGCGAGCAGGGCTTCAAGGCTGTAGAGTTCATGCTGCCCTATGAATGGCCCGCTGATCAAATCCGCGATTTGCTCGATACGCACAAACTTGAACTGGTACTCTTCAACACCGCCCAAGGCAATTGGGCTGGTGGCGAACGTGGCATCGCCGCGCTGCCAGGGCGCGACGCGGAGTTTGATGCCGCGCTTGAGCAGGCGCTGAGTTACGCTCATGTTCTTGGCAACAAGCTCATTCACGTCATGGCCGGACTGGAACCGAAGGGCGCAAATACAAAAACATTTGTAGCTAACTTGCGGCGCGCGGCGGACAGGGTGGAGGCGTCAGGAGTCACGCTCGTCATCGAGCCGATTAATACCCGCGACATGCCGGGATATTTTCTTAATCTAACCCGGCAAGCGCTCGACATCATCGCCGACGTTGCTCGCCCCAATCTCGGACTGCAATTCGATCTCTATCATCGCCACCTCATGGAGGGCGATGTTGTGACAGGCCTTGCAGATGTTAAAGGCATTGCGCGTCACATCCAGATTGCGTCACCTCCAGATCGCGGCGAACCCGATCACGGTGACCTCGATTTTAAGCATCTCTTGGGGTTGATAGACGCCAGCGGCTATAGCGGCCACATCGGTCTTGAATATAAACCGCGAGGTGGCACGATCCCCGGCTTGGCATGGGTCAAGCGGTTGGGTGTTTCATTTGGGTGAAGATTCAAAATCCTGGTAGCGGGGGCCGGATTTGAACCGGCGACCTACGGATTATGATTCCGCCGCTCTAACCAACTGAGCTACCCCGCCATGAAGGCTTGAGCCCCGTTATTGGGACAGGGCTCATAAACTGTCAAGCTGACACACATGTTCGCTGGCGCCCGCTTGGGCAATTTGCTGCGATTATTCAGCCGCGAGCTGGCGCTGGGCCAGAGAGGGATCTTTGTTGAACTGCATCATCGTAAAGATCCCCCAAGGCCGCAACGATCTGCGATTGACCAGCTTCAAGTCATCACAAATCATGACGCGCGAGGCATCAAACACAGAGTGCCAGCCAACGAGATCGGCAAACGGCGCCATCTGGCGTTCAACCCAGCCGCGCATCCCCTCTTCCTGAGAGAAGTGGTTGATGAGCATGACCTGGCCGC
>JAYTQI010000437.1:0-3100 GCA_043746825.1 Hyphomicrobium sp.
AGCAGGGTCAAGCCGACACCATCGAGCGCAAAGTTTCGATCTGCGAACGCGCATACAAACTGCTAACTGAGAAAGTCGGTTTCCCGCCCGAAGACATCATTTTCGATCCGAATATTTTCGCCGTGGCAACGGGCATCGAAGAACATAACGGCTACGGCATCGCCTTCATTGAAGCCGCCCGTCAGATCAAGCAGAAGATGCCGCTGACCCACATCTCGGGCGGCGTCTCGAACCTGTCGTTCGCATTCCGTGGCAATGAGCCGGTGCGCGAAGCCATGCACGCCGTGTTCCTCTATCACGCCATTCAAGCGGGCATGGACATGGGCATCGTCAACGCTGGGCAGCTGGCGCTGTACGATGACATCCCGGCCGAGTTGCGCGAACTGTGTGAAGACGTTGTCCTCAATCGCCGCAATGACGCGACCGACCGCCTGTTAGACGCCGCCGCAAAATTCAAAGGCGACGGCGCCATGAAAGCCAAGGAGAAGGATCTGACCTGGCGCGAAGGCAGCGTCGAAGATCGTCTCACCCATTCGCTGGTCCACGGCATCACGGACTTCATCGAATTGGATACCGAAGAAGCGCGGCAGAAATTGCCAAAGCCCTTGCACGTCATCGAAGGCCCGCTGATGGCTGGCATGAACGTCGTCGGCGACCTGTTCGGCGCCGGTAAAATGTTCCTGCCGCAAGTCGTGAAATCGGCGCGCGTGATGAAGCAGGCCGTTGCCTATCTACAACCCTATCTCGAAGCTGAAAAGAAAGCCTCCGGTCTTGAATCGAAACCGTCAGCTGGCAAAATTCTGATGGCGACCGTGAAGGGCGATGTCCACGACATCGGCAAGAACATCGTCGGCGTCGTGCTCCAGTGCAATAACTATGAGGTCATTGATCTTGGCGTCATGGTGCCAGCTGCCAAAATTCTCGCAACTGCCAAGCGCGAAAATGTCGATATCATCGGCCTCTCTGGCTTGATCACGCCGTCACTCGATGAAATGTGCTACGTCGCAGCCGAGATGGAGCGCGAAGGTTTTTCGTGCCCGTTGCTGATCGGCGGCGCGACCACGAGCAAGGTTCACACCGCCGTTAAAATCAATCCAAATTATCATCGCGGCCAGGCCGTATATGTGCTGGATGCCAGCCGCGCCGTTGGAGTCGTCTCCAATTTGCTTTCGCAGACCGGGAAGCAACCCTACGTCGATGGCATCAAGGCTGAGTACACCAAAGTCCGCGCCACCCATCTCGCCAACGAGGCCAAGAAAAACCGCATCACGCTGGCGCAGGCGCGGGCGAATAAATTCAAGGCGGATTGGGGGAACAACAAGCCGGTCAAACCGAGCTTCCTCGGAACCAAGGTGTTCGCGAAGTTTGATCTGGCATTGCTTGTGCCCTACATCGACTGGACACCGTTCTTCCAGACCTGGGAGCTGGCGGGCCGCTATCCGCAAATCTTGTCTGACAACAAGGTGGGCACCGAAGCCAAAAATCTTTTCGCAGACGCGCAAGAACTTTTGAACCGCATCGTCAAAGAGAAGTGGGTGACGGCCAATGCTGTGGCCGGGTTCTGGCCAGCCAATAGTGTTGGTGATGATATCGAGATCTTCAGTGATGACACGCGCACCGCAAAGCTCACGACCCTGCACACCCTACGCCAGCAAATCGCCCGCGATCCCTCGCGCAACCGCGCCCACACCGCGCTCGCCGATTTCATCGCGCCAAAAGCAAGCGGCGTCGCCGACTACATCGGCGGTTTTGCGGTGACAACCGGTATCGGCGAAGACGAAGCTATCGAGAAATACATCTCGAAAACCGACGACTACAACCGCATCATGACCAAAGCCCTGTGCGACCGCCTCGCCGAAGCCTTCGCCGAAGCCATGCACGAGAAGGTGCGCAAGGAATTGTGGGGCTACGCCAAAGCGGAGAAGCTCTCAAACGAAGATATGATCCTGGAAAAATATCAGGGCATCCGCCCGGCACCGGGCTATCCTGCTCAGCCAGACCACACCGAGAAGGCGGCGCTGTGGAAACTGATGGACGTCGATAACACGGCCGGCATCACTCTGACCGAGAGCTACGCCATGTGGCCGGGCTCCGCCGTCTCAGGTCTTTATCTCGCGCACCCCGATAGCCATTACTTCGGCGTTGGCAAGGTCGAGCGCGATCAGGTCGAGGACTACGCCAAGCGTAAGGCCTGGACGATCACCGAGTGCGAACGCTGGCTGGCGCCGGTGCTGAACTACGATCCGGCATCAATGAAGAAAGTAGCGGCGGAATAAAAAGGGAGCCGAAATATGCTTAGCTATCTCATTCTCATCGCTGTGCAGTTCATGGCCGCCTTTCTCGGCGCGCCGCAGGTGCTGGCGCACATTCCGGTCTCGGGCGATGCGCGGACGTTTGTGCACGCGGCGATCTATGCCATCATCGTTTGGCTGGTTGGTCTCATCGCCTCGCAAGTTTTGAAAGATGTGCGCCAGCCCTCATCCAGTTCGCTCGCGCTGGCTGTGATCCTAGCTCTCGCCGGCGCGGCCATCATCGTATTCCTGCCAACGCTTCTCAGCGCCATTCCGTTGAAATTTCCGGCCCTCTACGTGCCACTCGCTGGCGCGATCCTCGGCTATCTGATCCGGCGCTGACACAAAAAAGAGAGGCGCAAAGCCAGCCGCTTCGCGCCTCTCATTTTGCTGGAAGTGTTTTTTGGATCATTCCCAACTTGAGCCCGATAAAACCCGGCCCAAATGATCATAGGTCTTGCGGTCCTCAGATCGTCAGACAATTCCTAAAACGATTGCCGTTACGAAACCGAAAGACATCAGCGCCGCAAGCACATTCAGTCTCATTTGCAGTTCCATCAACGCCTCCATTTTGAGCCCTTAGGCTTCAGGGGGTGTCAGCTGAGGTAAACCCCAGCAGCGGGGCGAACGTAGATGCGACCAAGGTCCCATGCCAAGTGAATTCGTTTTTGCGGCGCGGTGCATATCGAGAGCTGCCAATGCAACACTGCTGCCATGAGCGCGACTGCCACAGACTGTGGCTTAGCTAGCAAAGATAAAGCGCGACAGTACAGACGAGGCAATGTGCCCTTAAGTATTGAAATTATAGG
>JAYTQI010000438.1:0-3096 GCA_043746825.1 Hyphomicrobium sp.
ACCCGCTCTCAGGCCTTCTCTCGGCCTATGGCATGGGCCTGGCGCCACAGCGCGCCAGCCGCCAACAATCCGTTGAGATGGCGCTGACGAACGGCGCGGTGCGGGAACTTGAAAGTCTGAGTTTGAAGCTTGGCAGCACTGCCAGCGAAGAGCTTCTGGTGCAAGGTTGCGAACATAGTGGCATTGCACTGACCACCCGCGTGCACCTTCGTTATGAGGGCAGCGAAACGGCGATAGCAGTCGCGTTGTCAGAGATTCAGCTGATGCGGCAGGACTTTGAAACGCTGCATGCCCGTCAGTTTGGTTTTGTGTCGCCTGAAAAGAGCCTGGTGATAGCGACGCTTGAGGTTGAAGCCTTGAGCGCGGTGGCAGTTAATGATGCGGCAGTGCCAGTCCCTGCGCCAACAGGACTGCAACGCGCGGCTCAATATTTGCGATTCTATTCGCAAGGCTGCTGGCACAACGCGCCGCTTCATCTGCGCGGCGATCTCGGTCTGGGCGAAATTTTGCCGGGCCCAGCAATGGTCATCGAGCCGCATCAGACGATTGTCGTTGAAGATGGCTGGACACTTAGCGTCTCGGCTCGCAATGACCTTATCCTCACCCAAACCAAAGCGCGTGCGCGCGAAAAGCTCTCCCGCATTGCTGATCCCGTCTTGCTCGAAGTGTTCAACAACCGCTTCATGGGCATTGCTGAGCAAATGGGTGAAGCACTGCGCGCGACGGCGCAATCGGTCAATATCAAGGAGCGTCTGGATTTCAGCTGCGCGGTTTTTGACTCAGGCGGAGGCCTTGTTTCCAACGCGCCGCATTTGCCGGTGCATTTGGGCTCCATGGACCGCTCGGTTGAAAGCGTGAGCCAGGCCCAAGGCGCTGCGATGCGCCCCGGCGATGTCTACATGCTCAACGCGCCCTATAACGGCGGTACGCATTTGCCCGACATCACGGTTGTCACGCCTGTGTTTGATGAAGCTGGCGCGAACATCCTGTTCTTCACGGCCAGCCGTGGCCACCATGAGGACATCGGCGGTATGACACCGGGCTCAATGACGCCGCGCGCCACTACAATCGAGGAAGAGGGCGTTCTCATCGACAACGTCAAGATTGTCGAAAATGGCCGCTTTCTCGAAGCCGAGGTGTTGGCGATTCTGGCAAACGCCACATACCCAGCGCGCCAGCCGTTGAAAAACATCGCGGACCTGAAAGCGCAAGTTTCCGCCAACGCGCGCGGCGCGGAAGAAATCGCCAAAATGATTGCAGGCTTCGGGTTAGACGCCGTGCAATCCTACATGGGCCATGTCCAGGACAATGCCGAAGAGAGCGTGCGGTGCCTGATCGCGCGCCTGAAGGACGGGCATTTCCGCACTGAGACCGATCAGGGCTCCATGGTCGAAGTGACGATCACGGTCGATCACGCAGCGCGCTCGGCCAAAATTGACTTCACCGGCACTAGCCCGATGCAGCCTAACAATTTCAATGCGCCCGAACCTGTGACCCGGGCGGCGGTGCTGTATGTTTTCCGCGTCATGGTCGATGAAGCCATTCCGATCAATGCTGGCTGCCTGCGCCCGCTTGAGATCATCATCCCCGAAGGCTCGATGCTATCGCCGCGTTACCCAGCAGCTGTTGTGGCGGGCAACACCGAGACAAGCCAGATCGTCACCAACGCGCTGTTTGGAGCCCTTGGCGCGCTCGGGTCGGCGCAAGGCACCATGAATAACCTGACCTTTGGCAATGATCGGGTGCAGTACTACGAAACCATTTGTTCTGGCGCGCCTGCTGGCCCGGGATTTGATGGTGCGGCTGCTGTCCACGTCCACATGACCAACACGCGCATGACCGACCCAGAAATTCTCGAACTGCGCTATCCGGTGCTGGTCGAAGAATTCTCGATCCGGCGCGGCTCTGGCGGCAAGGGCCGATGGAAAAGTGGCGACGGTGTTAGGCGCGTCATCCGGTTTTTGGAGCGCATGAACTTGACTATTCTGTCGAGCTTCCGCCGCGTCCGCCCATTTGGCGTGGCGGGGGGAGAACCGGGCGAATTAGGCCGCAATCTCGTGCGCCGCAATGACGGCGAATTCGAAGATATCGGCGGCACCGCCGAGACGATCCTCAAAGTTGGCGAAGCCATCATCATTGAGACGCCAACGGGTGGCGGGTTCGGGCAACCGTAAAATAGAAAAGCGCCGGAGGATGTTGATCATCCGGCGCTTCGTCTTTGAGTTCTTGCCGTCAATTAAGCGGCGGGAGGTTGATCGTTTCCTGGGCCTTTGGGCTCCGGATTTGCAGGCCGCGTGCGCCGGTCGCTCATAAAGGAATCAAACTCGGATTTGTCTTTGGCCTGGCGCAGGCGATCCAAGAATGAGCGGAATTCGCGTTCTTCTTCTTCAAGCCGCTTCAGGGTTTCAGTCCGGTACTCATCGAAGGCTTTGTTGCCGCTCGAATAGGCGCCGGAGAACCCCCCTCCAAAGCCCTTGATCTCATCGCCGACGCGCTCACGCGCCCGGTCGAATTTGTCCGCAAACCGGCTTTGCCATCGGCTGCGATCTCCATGATGTCCGCATCCCATTCGTCCGCTCCATAAAAGAAAGGCGAGGATCGCGAGCCCGATCGGCCAAAACAGCATGAAACCGAGCACCATCGCGGCAATCCAAGCGCCTTTGCCGTAATCGTCCAGCCTTGCCACCATCTCCGTCATTGGGACCACTCCCCTGGGTTGATGTTAATGTTTAACACATTCACATAGGTGGGTGTCAAGTTGAAGCTTGCAAGAGGGAGCAGAGAGATTTTTTCAGGCGCTTCCAAGTGGGCTACCTAGACCCTGGTAATTTTGGGATGTGCGAGGGCTTTTTCAAGCGGGCCGGGGCCTAAGCCCCACGCCTTCCATGTAGATGAGCACGGCGGCTTCCAGCAGCTCCAGCGGCTCCATGGGGATTGGGCGGCGGCATTGATCGCCACGCGCGAACAGCGACGCAATGCCGTGCGACAGCGACCAGATATGCAGCGCCATCATCATGACGGGTGGCCGATTGGCCAAGGGCAGCGTCTCAACGAGCGCCGCGCAGGCATCTCGTAGGATCGCAAAGGCGCGGTCAC